>DASSIU010000046.1:0-13836 GCA_035691585.1 Sphingomicrobium sp.
ATCCACGGCCGGACACGCGGATCGCGCCAGCTGAGCCGCTTCTGCCGCCGTGGAGAGGTCGCCGCGGTGACGCTCGCTCCGGTCGGCGGACTTGCCAGCGACGGATAGCTCATCGCCGCGCCGTGGCCGACTCGCCGGCCGCCCTGGTCATTGGGCAGCCAGAGGAGGATTGACGTGAACACAGTCGCCGCGATGATCGCGAAGGCGAACATCGGTCCCGCAAGCCCGACCACCGGAAGTACGAACAAAGGCGCGACCGCCGGGCCGATGATCGTACCGAGGCCGAACGACGAGGACAGCGCTGACAGCGCGGCCACCCGGCCGCTGCGACGGGTCTTCGACGCGAGATAGGCCTGGGTCGCCGACGGAGTCGCGCAGCCGAGACCCCCATAAATCCCGCGAAAGGCAGCAAACAGGCCGAACGTCAGGCCGGCGTTGATCCACCGATGAAGTCCACTGAACAGGACGATCCCGCACAGCGTCATCGACAGGATGAACCCGCTGACCCCCATCATCGTCAACGTCTTGCGGCCGTGATGATCGCTCTTCTCGGCCCAATAGGGCGCCAGCAACACCCACAGTACCGCCGACCAGGTGTAGGCGATCGCGACATAGAAATCGTCGATGCCGATCTCGCGCCCGATGGCCGGCATAACCGACTGCAGCGCGGTGTTGCCCGACGAGGCGACCAGCATCGCGCAGTAAAGCAGCAGGAAGTGGGTGGTGGTCAGCGCGGTTGAACCGACGCTCCCGTTGCGTGCGATCGAAGCCACGTCGCAGGAATAAGCGGCGCAATCCGCGAGCGGAACCTCTTCGTCGCAAGAATCCCGCGATTCGCAGAACAGCGGTGGGGCCGACTTGGCCTTGCAACGTTGGAAACCTTGCCAAGCGTCGACGCATTTGCCAACGCAGCCGCCTTTCCTGCCCCCGTTACGGAGCAATCATGCCCTCCTCATCCGCGCGTACGCTGAAAGGCCCCCGCCGACTTCAGCGCCGCCGCGACCGCCGCAGCCCAAGCCCGCACTGGCATTTCCTGCGCGGCTTCATCAAGAATCCGGTGATGGTGGGGTCGATCATCCCGTCGAGCCGGGTACTGATCGACAAGATGCTCGACCCTGTCGACTGGGCGAACACCAAGTTATTCGTCGAATATGGTCCGGGGGTGGGCACCTTCACCAGGCCAGTCCTTGAGCGGCTTGGGCCCGACGCGACGATGGTGACGATCGACACCAATGCCGACTTCACCCATTACCTCAGGGAATTGATCGACGACCCTCGCCTGGTCGCTGTCACCGGGTCTGCCGCCGACGTCGAGAAGATCCTCGCGGACCGCAATCTGGGGCAGGCCGATTACGTCCTTTCGGGTCTTCCGTTCTCGACCCTTCCGCCCGGCGTTGGCGACGACATCGCCGAGGCCACTGCCAAGGTGATCCGACCAGGCGGCGCCTTCCTGGTCTATCAGTTCAGCCCCAAGGTCCGTGATTTCATCCAGCCGCATTTCGCCCCGATCAAGCGCGGCTTCGAGTGGATCAACGTTCCGCCCGCGACCCTGTTCTGGGCATACAAGGGCGAGCCGAGCACTTAGCCCTCGACACGGAAATTGAGCCGCCGGGTTACGGTGTAATCCATCACGTTCACCATGAAGTGCGAAATCGCCCATTTCATCCGCCGCCACAGGCTCGCGCGCCGCTGGTGGAGCGCCGGCGTGATCCATCTCGAATCGGCAAGCTCACCCTCGAAATAGCGCCGCATCGCCGCCGCGAACTCGGCGTCCTTGATCCGCAGCATCACCTCCATGTTGATATAGAGGCTGCGGTAATCGAAATTCGACGAGCCGATGTGGACGATGTCGTCGACGATCGCGAGCTTGGTGTGCAGCTTGGCCGGCTGATATTCGTACATTTCGACATGGCGCCGAAGCAGCCGGCTGTAGCTGTGCCGCGCCGCCGCGATCGTCGCGTTGTTGTCCGACTTGGCGGCGGTGATGATCCGCGCCCGCCCTCGCCGCCCGAGCCGCCCGATCCGCCGAAGCATCGCACCGGGTGGGGCGAAATAAGCGAAGATCATGTCGAGCCGGTGCCCCTGCCGGATGTCCTGGCCGATGCTCCGCCACCAGCTGTTGCGAAGGCTTAGGGGGCCACTGAACTTCCACTGCAGCGGTCCTTTCCATTCGCTGAATTCGGCGAGCCGGCGACGCGCATAGTTGAGTTTGGGCCGGCCCTTCGTCGACCAGCGGAACAGGGTGTCGAAATAGCGCGCCGGCATCGCTGCTTCCGGTCCATCGAGCCTCAGCCACAGGTCACGCCAGTGCGCGGGGCCACGATCGGTCAGATAGGTGTCGTCGATGTTCGAACCGCCGATGATCACAGTTGCGTGGTCGATCACCACCAGCTTCTGGTGGTTGCGCATCAGGTAGCGCCGCCCATAGCTTGGATTGAATACGCAATGTTCGCCGCCGGCCTCGTCGAGAGAATCGAAGAATTCCGAAGGTACGGCGGAGCCGAAGCCGTCGATCATCAGCCGTACTTCCAGGCCCCGCCGGGCAGCCGCCACCAGCGCGTCCCGCACCGCCTCTCCCGCCGGATCAGCGTTGAACATGTACATCAGGATCTTGATCGACTGCTTGGCGCCTCCGATCAGCTCCAGCAGGAGCCGGAGCCGTTCCTCGCCCCTCTCGATCAGCTCGAGCCGATTGCCGGCGATCTCCGCGCAGATCGGCGCGAGGGCTAGCGGTTCTGGCGGCTGGTCGGCCATCGCTGCGGTTTCCTTGACTTTTCTCGACGCCGCAAGCTATTGGCGCGGCCTTCCTGACATCCCATATCCTGGGCTGGCCAAAGGTGTGGCCGGACTTTTTCGGAGCGATGAATGGCGCGCGTTACGGTTGAAGATTGTGTCGACAAGATCCCCAACAGGTTCGATCTCGTCCTGCTCGCCGCCCAGCGTGCGCGCCAAATTTCGGGCGGCGCGGACCTCACCGTCGACCGCGACCGCGACAAGAACCCGGTCGTCGCGCTGCGCGAGATTGCCGACGTGACGGTCAAGCCGCGGGACCTCGAGGAAGCCGTCGTCACCAACCTGCAGAAGGTCCGGATCGACGAGGAGGATGAAACCGAAGAGCTGGCGTCGCTGAGCGAAGCCGCCGAGGCGCTGCGCCTGACCGCCGCCGCCCCGCCGCGTCCGACCCCCTCGGGCGGCGATTACGAATAATTTGACTCTGGATTGAGCCACGGCCGGCAGTTAGACCGGCCGCATGGTTCCCTTTTCGTTCGCAGGCGAAACATTTCAGGCAACGCCCGGCGGCGCCCTCTTTTGGCCGTCGCAAGGAGCACTATTGGTCGCCGACTTGCACCTCGAAAAGGCAAGCTGGTTCGCCCGTCTCGGCCAGTTCCTGCCGCCCTATGATTCGCACGCGACGCTGACTGCGCTGGCCGCGGAAGTCGAATGGAGCAGTGCCACCCGTCTCTTCTGCCTCGGCGACAGCTTCCATGACCGCTTCGGCTGCGACCGGCTCCCCGCCAGCGCACGCGGCCTCCTCACGGCGCTAACCTCGAGCCTGGACTGGACATGGATCGTCGGCAACCACGATCCGGGCTTCGCGGACCATTGCGGCGGTCGCATCGCGGATGAAGTTGAGATCGCTGGAATCATCCTCCGTCACGAGGCCGTGCGTGGCGAACCGCGGCCCGAAATTTCAGGTCATTTTCATCCCAAGCTTCGAGTCAACCTGAACGGCAGACACGTCTCGCGGCGGTGCTTCGTGACTTCGGCTAGCAAGGTCATCATGCCGGCGTTCGGCTCGCTCACTGGCGGGCTCGACCCGCATCATCCGGAAATTCTCGGAAGCGTCGGCGGCAAGGCCGCTGCTTTAGTCCCCGTCTCCGACCGTCTGCTGCGCTTTCCGCTTGCCGCCTAAGCCGACCGCACCTCGATCGCCATCGCGCCGGTGGGTGACAGTACCAGGCGCGCCTTGGCAGCGCGCCGTTTGCCAAACGTGGCCGCCTGCAGCTCGTTGCGCGCTGCGTGACGGTCGAACTTGAAACCCTGGGCCTCTGCAGCCGCCTTCAGCCGGTCGAGGTGCATGTCGAGATTGGCGATCCCTTCCTCGGGGTCAAAATCCATCGTCTCTTCGAGGTCGCTCATTGGCGCCTTTCATCCACGGCGACGCTGCAAAGGACAAGCCCCTCACGATTGCGCATGCCTGCGGCTGTTCCTAAACCTCGGCCATGACAACCAAAGCTGCTCTATTGATCGCCGCCATGCTCATCGCCTCGCCCGCCACCGCCCAGCAAATCGACGCCAAGACACAGGCGCGGATCGACCGTATCCTGAAGGCGACGCCGCTGATCGATGGCCACAACGATCTCGCCGAGGAGCTGCGCGAAAATTATGGCGGCAAGGTCGAGGGGCTCGCCAGCGGCACTGACAAATGGACCCCAAAAGCGCTGATGACGGACATGGCGCGGCTCCGCGAAGGTCGCGTGGGCGGGCAGTTCTGGTCGGTCTACATCCCGGCCGAAGTCCAGGGCGATGCCGCGATCCGCAACACCCTGCAAGAGATCGACATCGTCAAGCGCTTCATCGCCGCTTACCCGCGCGATCTCGAGCAGGCCTACACCGCCGATGATGTGATCCGAATCCACAAGGCCGGCAGGGTTGCTTCGCTGATCGGTGTCGAGGGCGGGCACCAAATGGGGCACAGCTTTGCCGCGCTCCGCCAATTCTACAATCTCGGCGCGCGCTACATGACGCTCACTCATTTCAAGACCACGGACTGGGCGGATTCCGCGACGGATGTGCCCAAACATGGCGGCCTCACCGACTATGGCCGGCGCGTGGTGCACGAAATGAACCGGATCGGCATGCTGGTCGACCTGAGCCATGTCAGCGAAGGCACGATGGACAGCGCGCTCGATGTGTCGAAAGCGCCCGTCATCTTCTCTCACTCGGGCGCCAAAGCGATCGACGGCCATCCGCGCAACGTCAGCGACGCGGTGCTTCGCCGGGTCGCCCAGAACGGCGGCGTGGTGATGGTCAATTTCGCGCCCGATTACGTCAATGAAGCGATCTGGAAATGGTCTGCGGATCGCGATGCCGAGAAGGCGCGGGCCGCGCGGATGCTCACTGGCCACCCGCAAGCCGATGTGGACGCCGCGCTCGCCGGTTGGGTGAAGGCGCATCCCGAACCGATTGCGACGGTGACCCAGGTCGCGGACCATGTCGAGCATGTCGCCAAAGTCGCGGGCTATGAGCATGTGGGCATCGGTGGCGATCTGGACGGAATCCCCGACACTCCGATTGGGCTCACCGGCGTCCAGGACTATCCCAACCTGTTCGCCGAGCTGATCCGGCGCGGCTGGTCAGACGAGAACCTCGCCAAGCTCGCCGGCGGTAACATTCTTCGCGTGCTTCGAAAGGCCGAGGCGGTATCGAAGTCGATGAGCAAGGAAGCGCCCGCAGCCGACCAGCTGACGCCCGACTACCAGTGACCGATCAGCCGCTTCGCGCAGCGATCATCCCGGTCACGCCGTTGCAGCAGAATTGCACGCTTCTGTGGTGCACTGCGACGATGCTCGGCGCGTTCGTCGACCCGGGCGGCGATCTCCCGCGCCTCAAGGCCGCCGCCCAGCAGGCCGGTGTGACCATCGAGAAGATCTTGCTCACCCACGGCCATATCGACCATTGCGGAAGCGCCGGCGTCCTGGCCGATGAACTAGAGGTCGAGATCGAAGGGCCGCACGAGGCCGACCGCTACTGGATCGATCGCCTCGCTGAAGACGGCGCCAAATACGGTATCACCGGCAAGCCTTTCGAACCGTCTCGCTGGCTCGTCGACAGCGACGAGGTGACCGTCGGTAACCTCACCTTCGAGGTCCGCCACTGTCCCGGCCACACCCCCGGCCACGTGGTGTTCCACCATCCGGAATCGAAGCTTGCGCTGGTTGGAGACGTCTTGTTCCGCGGCTCGGTCGGTCGCTGGGACTTCCCGCACGGCGATCAGCAGCAGCTGATCCGATCGATCACCGAGAGGCTATGGCTGATGGGCGACGAAACCGCATTCGTTCCCGGGCATGGACCGATGTCGACTTTCGGCCATGAGCGCCAGACCAACCCCTTCGTCAGCGATGCGGCGCTAACGGCCTAAGCCAAACTTCACGAGTTGGACCAGCGCCCAGACGATCAGCACGACGGTCGGGAATGTCGTCCCCATCATCCCGTACATGCGCCAGCGCGCCTTTTCGCCGCCTTCCATGCCGACGCCGTGCGAAATTCGGGCAAGGATGAAGATTGCGCCGACGATCGCCAGCGCAATCCGATTGGCGCCTGACAGCTCCAGGCCGAGCACCAGGAACAGCGCGAAGGGTGTCGTTTCAAGGAAGTTGGATTGCGCCCTCATCCGTCTCAGTAATGCGTCGTTCCCGCCGTCGCCGACGCTGATCCTCAACTGCCGCCGGAGCTTCCCGGTCCGCGCGACCAGCCAGCCGTTCACCAACGCCGCCGCGGCAGTCATTGCTAGGAAGACGGGAACGGCGATCATTGACTTGGCCCTCCGTACGGCTGTTTCTCGCATCGGCAGCACGAGCTTGCAACATCGGCCACGTCCGCTATAGGGACCGCGGTTCGCGACGATCCGGCCGCCGCCCGCGGGGCACCCCAACAGGAGCCCTGCCGAGATGAGGCGCAGATCGTCGCAATTTTTATTGTTGGTCGAATTCAGTTGAAGGTGCCGCAATGGCTGTCCCCAAGAGAAAAACCTCGCCGTCCAAGCGGAACATGCGCCGCAGCCATCATGCGCTGAAGGCAACGGCGTTCCAGGAATGCCCGAACTGCGGCGAGCTGAAGCTGCCACACAACATGTGTTCGGCATGCGGCCACTATAACGGCCGCGAAATCGTCTCGACCGAGGCTTAAGCGGGCCCGAGGCCCATGAGCGGGGGCCCGCGCATTGCGATCGACGCCATGGGCGGGGATGCCGGCCCGAAGGCGATGATCGCTGGCGCGTCGCACGCACTGCGCAAGGATCCGACGCTCGAATTCACATTTTACGGTGACGAAGTGCGGGTTGCCGCCGAGATCGGTGCGCACCGCAACCTGGCCGGACGTTCGCAGCTGGTCCATTCGCCCGAAGCGATCGCCCCCAGTGAGAAGCCCAGCCAGGCGATCCGTCGCGCCCGCACGACGTCGATGGGCATGGCGATCAATGCCGTGAAGGAAGGCGTCGCCGACGCGGCGCTGTCGGGCGGAAACACCGGCGCGATGATGGCGATGTCGAAGCTGGCGCTGCGCACCATGCCCGGAATCGACCGGCCAGCGCTCGCCGCCCTGTTGCCGACGCTCGGCGACAACGACGTCATTATGCTCGACCTCGGCGCGAACACCGAGTGCGACGCTCAGAACCTGGTCCAGTTCGCGGTCATGGGCGCGGCTTACTCGCGGACGGTGCTGGGCATCGCGGCGCCGCGCGTTAAGCTGCTGAATATCGGCACAGAGGAGCTCAAGGGCACCGACGAGCTCAAGGACGCCGCCGCCTTGCTGCGCGAGGCGGACTATTTGCCGTTCCGGTTCGATGGGTTCACCGAAGGCGACCAGCTGTCTCGAGGCGCGGTCGACGTCGTCGTCACCGATGGCTTTTCCGGCAACATCGCGCTCAAGACCGCAGAGGGTACCGCGCGGTTCGTCACCGACCTGCTCCGCCGAGCATTCACGAGCTCGCTTCGCTCCAAGGCCGGGTTCGCGCTTTCGCGGCCGGCACTGAACCTGCTCAAGGTCCACCTCGATCCGAACAATCACAATGGCGCGGTTTTCCTCGGCCTCAACGGTCTCGTCGTGAAAAGCCATGGCAGCGCCAACCCCAAGGGTGTCGCCAACGCCATTCGGGTCGCCGCGACGATGGTCCGCAACGACATCACCCGGAAAATCGGCGAGGACCTCGACAATTTCCGTGCGCATGCATTTGCAGACGAGGCTGCGCAGTGACTCGACGTGCGGTCGTCAAAGGAGTCGGCAGCGCGCTCCCCCGCCGCAAGGTTACTAACGACGAACTTGCGGCGACCGTCGACACCTCGGATGAATGGATCGTCGAGCGGACGGGGATCCGCAGCCGCTATATCGCGTCGGACGGCGAGACCACCGGCAGCCTCGCCACCGAAGCCGCTCGGCGGGCGCTCGACGATGCCGGGATCGATGCGAGCGAAATCAGCCTGATCGTTCTCGCCACGGCGACTCCCGACCAGACCTTCCCGTCGACCGCGACCAAGGTCCAGGCGGCACTCGGGATCAACGACTGCATCGCCTTCGACGTGCATGCGGTGTGCACCGGCTTTCTCTACGCGCTGTCGGTCGCCGATTCGATGCTTCGTTCGGGCGGGGCAGACAAGGCACTCGTGATCGGCGCCGAGACCTTTAGCCGGATCCTCGATTGGGAAGACCGCGCGACCTGCGTGCTGTTCGGCGACGGCGCCGGCGCACTGGTGCTCAGCGCCGAGGACACCGAATCCGGAATCCTCTCGACCAAGCTGCATGCCGATGGCCGCCACAACGACCTGCTGTTCGTCGACGGGGGACCCTCGACGACCGGAACGGTCGGCAAGCTCCGGATGAAGGGACGCGAGGTGTTCCGCCATGCGGTGATCAACCTCGCCGGCGTGATGAACGAGGTGCTTGCCGGTGCCGGGCTCGTTGCGGATGACGTCGACTGGGTCGTTCCGCACCAGGCGAACGCCCGGATTCTCGACGCAACCGCGAAGAAACTGGGCCTGCCGCCGCAAAAGGTGGTGGTCACCGTCGACCGGCACGCCAATACATCGGCCGCGTCCGTACCGCTGGCGTTCGACACCGCTGTGAAGGACGGGCGAATCAAGCGCGGCGACATTGTCGTGCTCGAAGCGATGGGCGGTGGCTTTACCTGGGGCGCGGCCGCGCTCAGGTATTGAAAAAATTGGAATTTCAGATGATTAGGCGCATTGCCGACGGAGCGCATTTCCGTTACGAACACGTAATCGAAACGGCGAGGTCACGCCGTTCCAGGCGGGGAGAATAGGATGGCCGACCTTGGCATCGCGCGCGTCACCGGGGACGCCGACGCCGCCAATACTCTGACACGGGCGGATCTTGCCGATGTCGTTCATCGCCGGCTCGGGCTGTCCCGTGCCGAATCCGCCAATGTCGTCGAGCGTGTGCTTCACCACATGTGCCACGCGCTTTCCGAAGGAAAGAACGTCAAGGTGTCGGGCTTCGGCACTTTCATCCTGCGCGACAAGGGCCAGCGTATCGGCCGTAACCCGAAGACGGGCATCGAAGTGCCGATCGCTCCGCGCCGGGTCATGACCTTCCGCGCCAGCCAGATCATGCGCGACCGGATCGCGAAGGGCTAGGCCTTGGCCACCGCCGGACAAAAGGATCCCGGCGCCTTACTGACGATCGGCGAATTGTCGCAGGAGCTGGGCGTTGCCCAGCATATTCTGCGCTATTGGGAGACGCGATTCCCGCAGCTCAAACCGATGCAGCGAGCCGGCAACCGCCGTTACTATCGCCCCGCGGATGTCGAGCTGGTCCGCAGGATCAACCGCCTGCTCAACCAGGAAGGCTATACGGTCCGCGGCGTCCAGAAGCTGCTGCGCGGCAAGGGCGATAGCGAAGCCGTCGCCGAAAGTCCGATTCCCATCGGCTTGCGAAGCCCCGAGCCGGACCTGGATAATTCCCACGGCGGCGTGGACGTGTTTCGCCTCATCGCCCTTCGCAATCGCCTAACCGACGCGCTGGAGCGCTGAGGTCGCCGCCGGCTGCCCCGCGGCCAGCCTCTGCTCCACCCGTGCGATCGCCTCGTCCAGCGGCACTCGGCTGACGGGGACGCCCGTCGGGAAGGCCTTCAACAGCCGCGACGGCATCGCCGCCGACAAAATGACGAACAGGCCGCGATCTCCCTGGCGGCGGATCAGCCGGCCGAATGCCTGGGCCAGACGCGCGCGAACCGCGCGATCGTCGTAAGCACTTCCACCTCCAGCCATACGGCGCGCCGCATGAAGCACCGTGGGTCGTGGCCAGGGCACACGCTCCATGACTACCAGCCGAAGCGATTCCCCGGGCACGTCCACGCCGTCGCGAAGCGCATCGGTCCCGAGCAGCGATGCACGGGGATCGTCCCGGAAAATGTCAACCAGCGTCCCGGCATCGATAGGGTCGACATGCTGCGCCAGCAGCGGCAGCCCGTCACGGGCCAGCCGGTCGGCTATTCGTGCATGCACCGCCTTTAATCGCTGGATCGCGGTGAACAGCCCGAGCGTGCCGCCCTCAGCCGCCGCGATCAGCCGGGCATAGCCGGCCGCGAGCGAGGCGATGTCGCCCTGCTTGACGTCGGTGACGATCAGCACTTCGGAGCAGTCGGCATAATCGAACGGACTTTCAGCCTCGAAATGGACGGCATTTTGCAGATGCGCCGCTCCGGTCCTTGCATCGGCCGCGTCCCAGCCCTCCCCGCCGCGCAGCGTGGCGGACGTGACTAGCACACCATCGGCCGGCGCAAGGACCGCCGCCGCGAGCGGCTTCGTCGGGTCCAGCCATCGGCGGTGGATCGCGACATCGAATTCGCGTCCGTCGACGCGGTCGACGGCAAGCCAGTCCACGAACTCGGGATCGGCTTCCCCCCCGATCCGCCCGAGCAATGCGATCCATGCCGCAAGCGTTTCCCGCCGCCAGGAAAGTCCGCGGATTGCCCCTTCGACCCGCGCGCGAGCCTGACTGTCGAGCCAGTCGGGCGCATCTTCCAACACCGCCTCCAGCCGACGCGCGAGCGCCGCAAGCGGCTTGTTCAGGCTTTCGAGCACCTCGGCCGCGCCGGCCGCCGCCGAAACCAGCGCACCGTCCGGCTCGGCCAGCTCCGTCTCCAGGCCATATCCTGCCTCCTGCGCCTTCGACCGCGCATAGACGACACCCCGGACCTCAAAGAGCAATGCCTCGACAGGACCGAACGGCGCCCCCTCGACCAGTCGCTGCAGCCACCCATCCGAGGGCAGCGCCTTGGCGGCCTCGACTGCCGCGTCCAGCGCGCGTGCACCTTCCTCGTCGTACGATGCTACATCCATCAGCCGCGCCGCCAAGCCGCGACGGCGGCCGCGCGATCGCCCCTCCGGTCCGACGATCCAGCGGCGAAGCTCGATCGATTCCTGGCCGCCGAACTCGACCGCGAAGGTCGAATCGGCGGCATCGAACAGATGATGACCCTCGTCGAACAAGATCCGCGCCGGCGCGTCCTCGCGTGCTCGCGCCGCATTGACCATCACCAGCGCATGATTGGCGATGACGATGTCCGCCTCGCGGCTCGCTCGCTCGGCTCGCTCGATGAAGCAGCGGCGATAGTGCGGGCAGCCGGCATAGACGCATTCGCCGCGGCGATCCGTCAGCGCGGTTGCACCGGCGCGGCGGAACAGGCTCGGCAGCCAGCCGGGAAGATCGCCGCCGACCATGTCGCCGTCCTTGGTGTAAGCCGCCCACCGGCCGACCAGCTGCGCGAGGATCGCCGCACGGCCGGTGAAAGCACCCTGAAGCGCGTCCTCGAGATTCAGCAGGCAGAGGTAATTCTCACGACCCTTCCGGACCACAATTTTGCGCGCGCGTTCCTCCGACTGGGCGAACAGCTTCGGGCCTTCTCCGTCCAGCTGGCGCTGAAGCGCCTTGGTGAAGGTCGACACCCATACCGCGCCACTCGCCTGCTCCGCCCACAGCGAGGCCGGCGCGAGATAGGCGAGGGTCTTGCCGATTCCTGTACCGGCCTCCGCGAGCAGGATGTTCGGAAGCCCCTTCGCCGGCCTGGGCGCGAACACCTGTGTCACCGCCTCGGCCATCGCCTGCTGCCCCTCCCGCGCCTCGGCGCGGCCCGTCAGGCGATCGAGCCTGGAGCGGGCCTCCGCAGGATCGATCACGACGGTTCGCGGCGGCGGCCGCTCGGCTGCCTCCTCCCATTGCTTCAGTCGCGAAAACAGCATCCGCTCGCCGCGCTCGGGCCGCTCCAGGCGTGAGCCGATCAGCGGCGCCCAGCCCCACCCAAGGCGGTGAAGTGTCGCGTTGGAGGTCCATGCCCCTTCGCGCTCCCGCCACTCGGGATCGGCGAGCACCGCGAGCAGCCGCTCGGCGACGTGCTGGAGCGCGGCCACCGCCTCCGCTTCGCTTGCGGGTGGCTCAAGGCCGAGCGTTCGGCTGATGCCCGCGCCGGTCGGCACAACAAAATGAGCCGGATACACGAAGGCGAACAACTCGAGGAGATCGAGCCCACTGATCTCGGGATAGCCGAGCCGCTGCCCGATCAGCGGTCCGTTGAGGATGATGTGCGGAGTTTCGGCCGCCCGGGCGATCGCTTCACCCCGGCTGGCCTCCCGAACCTGTCCGTCGCGGTCCGCCAGCCAGATGCCCGCATGGGTTGCGTGCAGCGCGGGAAGAGGCAAAGGAGCGGCCATCCTGGAAACCTTGGCCCCACGAGAACAGAAGAGCAACGGATTTGGACGCGCAGACGCTTCGAACGGCCGCAATGGCGTCAAAGGCCTGGCCTTACGAGGAAGCGCGCAAGCTGCTGAAGCGCTGGCCGGACGGTAAACCCGCAAGCGCGCCAATGATCTTCGAGACCGGCTACGGCCCTTCGGGCCTGCCGCACATCGGTACCTTCAACGAAGTCGCGCGAACGACCTTCGTCCGTCGCGCTTACGAAGAGCTGACCGGCAATCCGACCCGCCTGATCGCGTTCAGCGACGACATGGACGGGCTTCGCAAGGTCCCGGAGAACGTCCCCAGCCAGGCGATGCTGACGGAAAATCTCGGGAAGCCGTTGACCCAAATCCCCGATCCGTTCGGCGAGTACGAAAGCTTCGCGCATCATAACAACGCAATGCTGCGGCGATTCCTCGACCGCTACGGCTTCGATTACGAATTCCTGTCCGCCACCGATTGCTACAAGACCGGCCGCTTCGATGACGTGATCCGCAAGGTGCTGCATGGCTGGGACGCGATCATGGGGGTGATGCTGCCGACGCTTCGCGAAGACCGGCGCAAGACCTATTCGCCGGTACTTCCAGTCTCGCCGATCAGCGGCCGGGTGCTTCAGGTGCCGGTCGAAGTGATCGACGCCGAAGCCGGCCTGATCGCGTTCGATGACGAGGATGGCAGTCGAGTCCAGCAATCGGCGTTCGGCGGCCTCGCCAAGCTACAGTGGAAAGTCGACTGGGCCGCGCGCTGGGTAGCGCTCGGGGTCGATTATGAGATGGCCGGCAAGGACCTGATCGACAGTGTCGTTCAGTCGGGGAAGATCGCGCGAATCCTCGGCGGCCGGCCTCCAGAGGGCTTCAATTACGAGATGTTCCTCGACGAGAAAGGCGAGAAGATCTCCAAGTCCAAGGGCAACGGGCTCAGCCTCGAAGAATGGCTGCGCTACGGCAGCGAACCGAGCCTGGCCTTCTATATCTACCGCGAGCCCAAGCGCGCGAAGAGCCTGCACATCGGCGTGATCCCGCGCGCGGTCGACGAATATTGGCAATTCCGCGGGAATTACCCGAACCAGCCGGTCGAGCAGAAGCTCGGCAATCCGGTGCATCACATTCACGGCGGGAAGGTGCCGGCGGAGACGCTGCCGCTGACCTACGGGCTGTTGCTCAACCTCGTCAGCTTGCCGGGCGTGGCGGACAAGGAGACCGCATGGCGCTTCGTGCAGCGCTACGCGCCCGGCACCTCGCCCGAGAGTGATCCCGAGCTCGACGAACTGATTGGCCTGGCGGTCAACTATGCGCGCGACTTCGTCGTGCCCGAACTCAAGCGTCGCCCCCCAACGACGATGGAAGCGGAGGCTTTGCGCGACCT
>DASSIU010000047.1:0-15279 GCA_035691585.1 Sphingomicrobium sp.
ACGCGAGAATCTCGCCATGGCGTGGCACGGGACGATGTCGCCCGAGCAGCTGGTAAGCATGTGGACCAGCGAGAAGCGATTGCTTCAGCCCGGCCTTTTCCCGGCGGTCAGCCGGACCGGCCAATGGGAGGACGTCGCCCACTACACGCAAATGGTGTGGCAACGACGACCCGTGTCGGTTGCGCGATCTTCGCCGTCGACTGGGACTATCTCGTGTGCCGCTATTCGCCGCCTGGCAACATTGACGGCAAGCCGATCTTCGCCTCGGCGCCCGCCGCACCCTGATTCACCAGCGGCGGTTTGCCCGCGGTTTCCGGGTCTGCGATTGGACCTCTTCCGGAGGTGCTTGGGGAGAAGGGCCGGACTGGCTCATCGAAAGAAAGGACCGGACTGCTTCCGCCGAGATTGCACGGCCGAACAGCCAACCTTGCGCTTCGGTGCAGCCGAAGTCGGCGAGCGCATTCCGGATCTGCTCGGATTCTACACCCTCGGCCGTGATCGGCACGTCGAGGTTGTGACCCAAGCCCGCGATCGTGTTGACGATCGCGGCGGTCTGCTCGCTCTTCACGATGGTGGTGATGAAGCTCTTGTCGATCTTGATCCGGTCGAGGGGCAGCCGATTGACCTGCGCGAGACTTGCGTAACCGGTGCCGAAGTCATCTAGCGAGATGCTCACGCCGACATTCTTCAAACTCTTGATGATGGTCAGCACCTGGTCCCGGTCCTCGAGCAGCGATCCTTCGGTGATCTCGATTTCGAGGCGGTTGGCGGGAAAGCCGGTCGCCGACAGCATCTTGAGGATTTGCTCGGCGAGCAAAGGATCGCGAAACTGCACCGGCGAGACGTTGGCCGCGAGCTTGAAACGCGCCGGCCAGGCGCGCGCTTCCTTGAGCGCCTGCTCGAGAACGCTGAAGGTCAATGGACCGACCAGGCCCGTGCGCTCCGCGGTTTCGATGAATGATTCCGCTTCAACCAGCCCACGCGTCGGGGAGCGCCATCGCGCCAGGGCCTCGAAGCCGATGATCTGCCGGCTGCTGAGGTCGACCAGTGGCTGGAAGAATGGCACGAACTCGCCGGCCTTGATTCCCCGGCGAATTTCCTCCTCGAGCTTCAGCCGCTCGGTGAGTTCTCGCTCCAGTTCCTCATCGAACCAGGCGAATGCGTTGCGACCGGATCGCTTCGCCGCGTAAAGGGCCACGTCGCTGTGACGCAGCACGGCTTCCTCTCCCGAACAATCGCTCAGCCGGGCGAAGCCGATCGAGGCCGTGACGTGAACCTGCGATCCTTCGATCAGAACCGGTTCCGCGAGAATTTGCTGAATTTGTTCAGCAGCCGCCTTTGCCGTCGAATCGTCCATCGGGGGCAGGAGCACGGCGAACTCGTCGCCGCCTGTCCGAGCGCAGCAGGAGCCCGTTGGCGCGACCTTGTGCAGCGTCTCCGCCACTCGCTGCAGGATTTTGTCGCCGGCCAGGTGTCCGTGGAGATCGTTGACGCGCTTGAAGTGATCGATGTCGAGGACCAGGAACACCCCGCCCGCTTTGTCCTCGAGAGCTTCCGTCAGCGACCGCATCAGCTCGCGGCGATTCGCAAGGCCGGTCGCCGGGTCGGTATTGGCGTTGCGCTGGGCGATCCGTTCCGACTGCTCATAGGCGTCGAGCGCTTCCTTCAGGTCCTTCGACCTGCGCCATCCGAACAGGATGATCGCGATATTCAGGAGGAAGGCGACCTTCAGAGTGCTCGCCGAATCGGGTATCGAAGCTCCCAGCAGGGCGGCCGGAAGAATCTGGCTGCCGAGCACGACGAACAGCAGCAGCGCCGCGATCGTCGCACAGGTGGTGATGACATGACTGCCGGCGAGCCGGACAGTCTTGCTTCGCGCTTTACTCAACTTGCGATCCACTTCTGTTGCCCCACAGCTCTATGGAACTCAGAAGTGAATTTTATCCTTACCGTAGGTAGGGATTTTATCCGCCGACAATCGCGAGGCGCTGCTCCACGAGACGGACCGCCTCGGCGACCGCCTGGTCGGCATCGAGGGCACTGGTGTCGAGCATCAGCGCATCGGATGCGGGCTTGAGCGGAGCGACGGCGCGGCCGGAATCGCGGGCATCGCGGGCCCGGATATCGGCGAGTACGTCCTCATAATGCGCGGACATGCCGCGCTCGAGCAGTTCGCGCAGTCGCCGTTCGGCCCGGACCTCGGGCGTTGCGGTAACGAATAGCTTCACGTCCGCTTCCGGCGCGATCACCGTGCCGATGTCCCGCCCGTCGAGCACGGCCCCACCCGGCTGGTCCGCGAAGTCCTGTTGCCGCTCGAGAAGCGCTGAGCGAACCGACGGATAGGCGGAAATCATCGACGCGATCTTCGACACCGGCTCGCTTCTCAATTCCTTGTCCGCCGGGTCGAATCCCAACTGGTCGCAGGCCCGCAACGCCTCGAACTCGCTCGAAGGATCGCCGCCCCACCGCCACAGGTTCAGCGCGACGGCCCGGTAGAGAAGTCCGGTATCCATGTGGGGCAGGCCAAAATATTTGGCTAGCGCACGCGCGATGGTTCCCTTGCCGCTGGCGGCGGGACCGTCGACCGCGATCACCGGCCCCTTCTCTTTCGCGTCCCGAACCACCATTTCCTCGGCCAAGGCGCGCTGCTTTGACAGGGGCATATCGCTATGGCAAGGCGCGCCGCCGAACGCGGGCTATGGGCCCGCCGCAAACGACATTTACTGGAGTCTAATCTCTCATGGTGAAGCCCGAATGGGGCACCAAGCGCACTTGCCCCAAGTGCTCGACCCGTTTCTATGATCTCGGCAACGATGATCCGGTGCATTGCATCAACTGCGGCACCGATTTCGTGCCGGAGCCAGTGCTGAAATCGAAGCAGCCGCTTGCGTTCGAGGCGGTTGCCCCAGCGGCCAAGGAGCCCGCCGCCGATTCCGAACTGGAAGCGGAGGATCTCGCCGTCGACGAGGATGCAGAAATCAGCGCGGATGAGGAGGTCGACCTCGAGACGGGCGACGACGATCTCGGCGTGGAGACCGCCGGCGAGGACGACGACAGCTAATCGACCAGGGTTCGGCAAGCCGGACCGCGACATTCCCCCTTTTCCAGCCGGGGAAAGTTCGCTTATGGGCGTGAAGACGTGGGGCCGTAGCTCAGCTGGGAGAGCGTCGCAATGGCATTGCGAAGGTCAGGGGTTCGATCCCCCTCGGCTCCACCATCCCTCCTCCGCAGCAATCCGCCATTCTGAAGATCAGGCCGCGCGAGCGGCCTCAGTCTCCGTATCATTCGCGTATCGCAAATGGGCGCTAGGTGTGCTTCGCCAACTCCTCGAAGAACGCATCGATCTGGTCGATCGCAGCCCTCAAATAATCTGGCGAGAGGTGCTCGTAATTGCGAGCCGTCGTATCGCGGGCCACATGCCCTGCCAACGCGCGGCGCTTTTCTTTGGGCACGCCCCGCATTGCCAACCAGGTCAGCATCGTGTGCCGCAACGTTTTAGGACTCGCACCTTTCACGCCGACATCCTCGCAGACAGCGTTCCAGACCGTCTTGACGCTTCTGGTCTCGCGCTCGAAGAACTGACGCATTGCCTGGTCGTCGCTGCCGAAGCCGGCGATTTCACCGCCAGTCAGATGGTCTGACTAGGATCTCCCGGATGCCCACGGCCGTGCTCGACAATCATAGTTTACGAGATCATCGATTCGTACGTTCACAGCGAACATTTACGCATTTTAGTGAACTAAAGCTTGGGAATGGTTTACGTTTGTGGCAGAATGTACGTCGTGAACGCACAAAAAGCAGACCGATTAAACCAAATGCTGCGCCGGCTCCCTCCCGGCATACTCGTCGATTCAGCCTGGCTCAAAGACCAGGGTCTCTCGAGAAGCAGCATCCATGGCTATGTCGCGCGAGGCTGGCTCGAACATTTCGCGCCGCGCCTGTACCGTCGGCCAACCGACCCGCCTCAATCCGGCCCAATGTCCTGGGAGCTTGCAGTCGCTTCCGCCCAAGTGCTCACCAAGAAGCCTTTCCACGTCGGAGGCGCAACGGCCATCGATCTCCTGGGCCTCAGCCACTACCTCAGGCTAAGCAAGCGGCGCGCCTGGCTTTACGACCCGCATCGAACAGTGCCCTCATGGCTCGAGAAACTTCCGCTCGACGCAGACATCGTCGCGGTCCGCCGCAAGCTCTTCGACACGGAAGAGGTCGGCCTCGAATACAGGCCACTCGATCTTGCCTCACGACGGGTCGGCCTCCCCGTCGAACGCCCCTCAGAAGAAGGGTTGTGGCGTCAGTTCCTGCGCATGTCGACCGCTGAGCGAGCGTCTCTGGAACTCCTTGCCGAAGTGAAGTCCGAGACCCAATTCGAGGCCGCCGACAGGATCTTCGAGGGACTCGCAAACCTACGACCGGAGGTCCTAAGACGCGTCCTTCGGACCTGCACGAACATCAAAGCGAAACGGCTCTTCTTCTTCTTTGCCGACCGCCACACGCACGGCTGGGCAAGGACGGTTGTTGCCGATGACTTCGGCCTCGGCCGCGGCAAGCGCCAAGTGGTTGCCGCCGGACGTCTCGACGAGAAATACCAGATCACGGTTCCGCGCGGAATGATGCGCATCGAGGATCATGACCGCTGAGCGCTACATCGCACAGGTCCAACTCCTGCTGCGAGCGATCCCGGAAATCGCGCGGGAAGAAATGTTCGCGCTGAAGGGTGGCACGGCGATCAACCTCTTCATCCGTGACCTTCCCCGCCTGTCAGTCGACATCGATCTTGTCTATCTGCCGGTCGCCGATTGGACGAGTTCGCTTGCGGCGGTGCGCGATGGACTTGGTCGCGTCGGCGACCGCCTCGAAAAGCTCGGCCTCAACGTCACGCGGCAATTGCTGAAGGCCGGGAAGCGCCTCGTCGTCTCGGAAGGGACGAGTTCAATCAAGGTTGAAGTTTCGCCGGTCCTTCGGGGAACCGTGTTTGAGCCGAAAATGCTCGCCGTCAGCGAGGCGGTTCAGGAGCGTTTCGGATTCGCTGAGATACAAGTCGTCTCGATGCCCGACCTCTATGCGGGAAAGATCGCGGCCGCGCTCGACCGGCAGCATCCGCGGGACCTGTTCGATGTTCACTTCCTGTTTGAAAATGGCGGCATCGATGACGACCTCTTCCGTGCGTTCCTCGTCTATCTGGTCAGTCACGACCGGCCGGCCGTCGAGCTTTGGACCCGAACCTTCAGGACCTCGCGGCCCAGTATGACGAAGAGTTCGTCGGCATGACCGTCGAAGCCGTGACCCTCGCCACTTTGCTCGCCACCCGCGACCGTTTAATTGCCGAAATTCAGAAGCGGGCACGGAACAATGCCCCAAAGCGCTTTCTCACGAGCTTCCAAGTACTCGAGCCAGACTGGCGAGCGATCGGGTTTGAGGACGAAATCGGCGAGCTGCCTGCTGTGCGCTGGAAAGCGCTGAACCTCCAAAAGCTGCAGGATGCCAACCCGGCCAAGTTTGACGCTGAAGCGGAGCGCCTGGCACGCTTTCTCGGCTAGCGAACATCGATAGCCAGTGCAGATCCTGCGCTACGACTGAGTGGGCAATGCCCATTCGCGGCTGGACGTGGCCGAAAGCAGACCGTCGGCGTGGCACCGGGCGAGTGTCCGGTTCAGAGGAGTCCTTCCCGGCGTAACATCGCCAGCGGTTCGTACGACGCGAGGCCATGTAGAAGCGCGGCATAGCATTCGGCCAAATGCTGATGCGCTTGGCGCGCGCTCGTGTTGAGCGCTGCCTTAGCGGCCGCACGCTCTTGTCGCTCGCGCCTGCGAAGATAATCGGATTCTTCCTGAGCCATCGAACACCTCCGTCGGCGGCGATACGCGAACGAGGTTGCGCGCGAATGGCTGGCGCGTGTCAGATCGATGACGATGTGAGCGACGCGCGTCCGCCCGTTCAGCCGACGCAAGTGTCCAGCGAATAGCCTTCCGAGCGCACCGTGCGGATCACATCTTCGCCGGGGCCGAGTGCAACGCGGAGGCGCCGGATGAGAACGTCGACAGTGCGAAGCTCGACTTCTTCGTTGTGCGGCCAAATGATGTCGAGCAGTTGCTGACGCGAGTAGACTCGTTCCGGATTTCGCAGGAAGTGGTGCAGCAGCCGGTACTCGGTCGGACCGAGCGACACTGCTTGGCCGTTCCTGCGAACCCTGTGCGCGGCCGTATCGAGCTCAATTCCGCCGTAGTTCAGTTTTTCGGTCATCAGGTCGGGGACCGAGCGCCGCAGTAATGCATTGGCGCGCGCCACCAGCTCTTTCGGGCTAAACGGCTTAGGAACGAAATCGTCCGCACCGGTTTCGAGTCCTCGGATGCGGTCGTCCTCGTCGCCCCGCGCGGTCAGCATGATGATAGGCAAGGTTGCGGTGGCGTTGCTGCGTCGCACCCGACGACAGACTTCAATTCCGCTCGTCCCTTCGATCATCCAGTCGAGAATGACGAGGTCAGGCCTGATCTCCTCGATCAGGATCAGGGCCTCGTCGCCGCTTGGCGTCGTGGTGACCGTGAAGCCAGCACCCGTGAAGTGGAACTTCAGCAGTTCTGCAATCGGTCTGTCGTCCTCCACGACGAGGAGCCGCTTCGTCGTCGTGGACCTCATTTCGGCGACTTGCCGGGCCGGTCGGTCATATGCTGGCCGGTCGCTGCATAATAGACCATCTCAGCGATGTTCGTCGCGTGGTCGCCGACCCGCTCGAGGTTCTTGGCAACGAAGAGCAGATGCGTCGCCTGACCGATACTCTGCGGATTCTCCATCATATGAGTGAGCAGAGCGCGGAAGATGGAATCATAGAAGTCATCCACCGCGTCGTCACGTTGGCACACTCGGTACGCGGCTTCAGCGTCACGCTCGATGAAGGCGTCGAGAACATCGTGCACCATGCCGGTTGCAATCCGCGCCATCTCCGGCAGCAGCGAAAGCGGCTCGATCTTCCCGGCGTTCTCCAGCAGTGGAACGCGCTTTGCGATGTTCTTGGCATAGTCGCCGATCCGCTCAACTACGCCAGAAATCTTGAGCGCGGCGACAACGTCGCGAAGGTCCTCTGCCATTGGCGCGCGAAGCGCAATCAGCTGAACGGCCCGGCGTTCAGTCTCGACTTCGAGCGCATCAAGCTTCTTGTCGTCCTTAATGACACCCTCAGCGCCGTCCAGGTCGCGCTCCACCAGGCAGCGCATCGCCTCACCGATCGCATGCTCAGCAAGACCGCCCATTTGGCTGATGAGCGCTCGTAACCGTTCCAGATCTTGGTCGAAGGCTTTGAGCGTGTGTTCCCGGGTTTGCTGCATGTTAGCTCCAGTCAGCCGAACCGGCCGGTGATGTAGTCCTTGGTCCGCTGCTCGCGCGGATTCGTGAAAATGTCGCTCGTCTTGCCGAACTCGATCAGCTCACCGAGATGGAAGAAGGCCGTCCGCCGCGACACGCGGGCCGCCTGCTGCATGTTGTGCGTGACGATCATGATCGTGAAGCGCTCGCTCAGCTCATGGATCAGCTCTTCGATTTTGGCCGTCGAAATCGGATCGAGCGCCGATGTCGCCTCGTCGAGTAGCAAGATCTCGGGCTTAACCGCGATCGCGCGAGCGATGCATAACCGCTGCTGCTGCCCGCCGGATAGTGACAATGCGCTGTGGTTGAGCTTGTCCTTCACCTCGTCCCATAGGGCCGCCTGGCGGAGAGCGTCCTCCACGCGGTCGTTGAGCTCCGACTTCGACAGTCGCTCATAATAAGACAGCGCGAAAGCAACGTTGGCGCGAATGGATGAGGGGAAGGGCGTCGGCTTCTGGAACACCATCCCAACGAGCCGCCGCAGATCCGCCAGCGGATAGCGGCGATCGAGGACGTTGCGGTCATCGATGATGATCTCGCCAGTCGCCTGCTGCTCTGGGTAGAGTTCGTATATCCGGTTGATCGTCCTGAGCAGGGTCGATTTGCCGCAGCCGGACGGACCAATGATGGCCGTAACGGCATTGGCGGGGACGGTCATGGTCACGTCCTTCAGCGCATGTACCTTGCTGTAGTGAAAGTTGAGATTGCGCATGAGGATCGCGCCGGGCGCCGCCGGCAGGTCTGGCGTTTCCTTGGTCTCAATTCGAACAAGCGTCGCGGCGTCGTTCATCGATGTGTGCCTTTCCGGGCGAGGAACCGCACCAGGAGATTTAGCATGAGCACGAATGTCGTCAGGACGAATGCGCCCGCCCAGGCGAGCGTGTGCCACTCGTCATATGGGCTCATCGCATATTGGAAAATCACCACGGGCAGGTTCGCTAGGGGCCCGTTGAGGTTCGCGCTCCAAAACTGATTGTTGAGGGCGGTGAAGAGCAAGGGTGCGGTCTCGCCGGCGATCCGCGCAATTCCGAGCAGGATGCCGGTGAGGATGGCGCTAAGCGCGGCTTTGTAGATGATTTGCGAAGTTACGCGCCAGCGCGGCAAGCCGAGAGCGAAGCCCGCCTCGCGCATCTGGTCCGGCACGAGCCGCAAGGATTCTTCGGTGGTGCGGACGACGATCGGAAGGAGGATCATCGCTAACGCAAGCGCGCCCGCGTACCCGGAGAAATGGCCCGCGGTCACGACCAGCAGCTCATAGACGAACAGGCCAATCACGATCGAGGGCGCGCTCAACAGCACGTCATTGAGGAAACTGACGACAGTCGCCAGGCGCGAGTGGCGCCCGTGCTCGGCTAAGTAAGTGCCGGCCGCGACGCCGAGCGGAGCGCCGACGACCAAGGCGAGAAGAACCATGATCGCACTTCCGTAGAACGCATTGAGGAGCCCGCCGGCCGTCCCGGGCGGCGGCGTCATCTGAGTGAATAGCTCCGGCGTTAATGCCGCCGCCCCTTGCCGAAGCGTGGTCCACAGGATCCAGAACAGCCATAGGAGGCCAAATGCCGTGGCTGCGCTGGCGAAGAGGAACGCGGCTATGTCGGCTGCGCGGCGGCGGACGGGGATCGCCATTTCAGTGAGTCCTTCCGAGCTGACGATTCATCCGAAGCAGCAGCAGCTTGGCAATGCTGAGCACGATCAGCGTCACTACAAACAGGAGGAATGCCAGGGCGATCAGCGACGATCGATAAAGGTCAGTGTCGGCCTCGGTGAACTCGTTCGCGATCGCAGCGGCAATCGAGTTGCTCGGCATCAGGAGCGAGACCGAGAGATCGTGCGCGTTCCCGAGGACGAAGGTGACGGCCATCGTTTCGCCGAGCGCACGGCCGAGGCCGAGGAAGACCGCGCCGATGATCGCTGAACGCGTGTAAGGCAGGGTTACTCGGCTCAGGATCTCCCATCGTGTCGCTCCCAGAGCCACTGCGGATTCACGGAGCGGCGCCGGCACCGCGTTGAACACTTCCCGGGCGACCGACGCGATGAAGGGGATCACCATGATCCCAAGGACGATGCCGGCCGTCAGCATCCCGATCCCGATTGGAGGGCCGCTGAAGAGGGGCCCGACGATCGCCACGTTCCCTAGGTGGGCGCCGAGCCACGGCTCGACATGGGCAGCCATGAACGGTGCGAAGATGAAAAGCCCCCACATGCCGTAGATGATGCTCGGAATGGCAGCGAGCAACTCGATCGCCATGGCAATCGGCGCACGCGTCCAGCGGGGCGCAATGTCAGTGAGGAAGAGCGCGATACCAATGCTGACAGGCACGGCGATAATTAGCGCGATCGCCGAGGTCACGAGAGTTCCGTAGATCGGAACCAGCGCCCCAAAATGGCCGCCCACGGCATCCCAATCGCTGCTGGTGACGAAGCGCCACCCGAACGTCTTGAATGCCAGACGACCGCCCCAAGCCATGGACAGTGCCGCAGCACCCAGGAGCAGTAGGACGAGCCATGCCGCTGTAGCGGTAATCAGCTGGAAAGCGCGGTCCGCAGCGGCGCCGCTCCTTATCGGCGCCGCTGCTGCACTCTGCTCGCGGGCGAGGCTTGCATTCACTTGATCGTGGCGCCGATATAGGTTTCGATCTGTTGCACAAGCCCGGCCGGAAGCGGCACGTAATCGAGCTTGTTCGCCTGCGCCTGTCCCTTCTCGAGCGCATATTTGAAGAAGGCGATCGCAGCGTCGGACTTCGCCTTGTCCCTCGGTTGCGTCGGCATCACGATGAACGTCGTCGCGGTGATCGGATAGGCGTTCACGCCCGGGGCGTTGGTCATCACCAGGTTAAAGTCCTTGGCGTTCTTCCAGTCGGCACTCTCAGCCGCATTCGAGAAGGTCGCAGCGGTCGGCGTAACGAAATTGCCGGCTGCATTCTGCAGCTGCGCGTAGGTCATCTTGTTCTGAATCACGTACGCATATTCGACATAGCCGATCGAGTTGGGGATCTGCTTCACATAGCCGGCGACGCCTTCATTGCCTTTTCCGCCGACACCGGCAGGCCAGTTGACCGTCTTGCCTTCACCGGGACCGCTCTTCCACGACGGACTCACCTGAGAAAGATAATGGGTGAAGTTGAACGTCGTCCCCGACCCGTCAGAGCGGTGCACCACCGCGATGGCCGAGGCCGGTAGCTTTAACCCCGGGTTGAGCTTGGTGACGACCGGATCGTTCCAGATCTTGACCTTACCGGCGAAGATGTCGGCGAGCACCGGGCCCGTAAGCTTTAGCTGGCCGGCGTTTAGCCCGGGAATGTTCACGACCGCGACGATACCGCCGATGACGATTGGAAATTGGGCCAGATGAGCCTGCGTCAGCTCATCACTGGCCAGCGGCTGGTCAGTCGCGCCGAAGTCGACGGTGCCTGCCTTCGCTTGCGAGATTCCGGCGCCTGACCCGATCGACTGATAATTGATGCTGGCTCCGGATTCCTTCCGATAGTCCGCAGCCCACGCGGACAGCACGGGATAGACAAAGGTCGAGCCGGCGCCCGTGACTTGCGCCCCCGAAGAGGCGGCGTTGCCGCCTTGGCTGCCGGTATTGCTACCGCAGGCAACCAGCGCCAGCGTGAGCGGAAGCACGGCAAAAAGCTGTTTCATGACAATTTTCCAGAGTCGTTGAACTCACGCCCCCGCTTAGAAGGCGGCTGTTACAGCTGTGTGACATTGACCTTACGCCAATGTGACTGCGGCTCTAAGATCGCGTCGGCAGCCGGACGACGACGGTCGTCCCCTTCCCGATTTCACTGCCAATCTCGAGCGAGCCACGATGACGCTCGACGATGTGCTTGACGATGGAAAGCCCGAGTCCTGTTCCGCCTGAATTGCGGCTGCGGGCAGAATCGACTCGGTAGAATCGCTCGGTCAGGCGCGGCAGATGCTCCCTCGGGATGCCTGGCCCGTCGTCGACAACCGCGATTCGCACGAAGTCCCCGTCTGCCGTCGCGGAGATGCGGATTTCGCATCCGCCAGCGCCGCAGCCGTAGCGCACCGCATTGGAGAGTAGATTTTCGAAGAGCTGAACCAGCTGATCGAAGTCACCGAGCAGTTCGGGAAGTTCGCCTGGCACCTTCGCAACGACGCGACACTGGTGCGCATTGGCGGCGAAACCAGTGTTCGAGATTGCTACGTCGATCACCTCTGTAATGCGGACGGCCTCGGTGGGTTTGACGAAGCGATCTGCTTCCAGCCGCGAAAGGCTCATCAAGTCCTCGATGATGCGGAGCATTCGCTGGGCCTCGTCGCCGATCGTCCGAGAGAAGCTCGAGCGAAGCTCGTCGGAAAGATCGCTGCCATCCGCGAGGGTCTCTGCATAGCCGATCACTGCTGCGAGCGGCGTACGCAGTTCGTGGCTGGCGTTCGCCACGAAGTCGACGCGCATCCTTTCCGTCGACGTGGCAGCCGATCGATCCAGCATCCGCACCAGCACTGATCCGCCCACCTTCTTTATGTGAAGGCGCCAGCTGCGACCGAGCTCGCCAATGCCCTTGAGGTCGATCTCACCGGGTTGATGCGCGAGAATGAGATCGAGCGCCTGTGGGTGCCGGATTGCCAACCGGACATCTCGTCCCTCGATCCCTTGTCCAAGCACGTTGCACGCCGCAGCGTTTGCAAGCTCGATGCGCCTGCCTCGAACAAGGATCGTCGGTTCATCGAGCGCCTCGATGACCGACCGCATGTCCGAATCATTACCGACCATCGGCTGCCTTGTACCGAAGCTGACGGTCTCGACCATGATTGCAAAGCGGATGGCCCCCTCGCCCGAGAGCGAGGGGGCTGCCTTTCAGGCCGAGGGGAGAGAGGGGCCGAAAGGCGATTAGAAGACGAGCTGACCAAACAGGCCGATCTCGCTGTAGCTGCCGTGGTCGAGACCGCCGATGGTACCATTCGATGTCGAGATGAAGCCGTTGTTCGTCCGCTCGCGCTTGTAGACGAGGGCAAGGTCGAGCGGAGCGATCGGCTTGTAATTGATCCCGGCGTTGAAATAATTGTCGCGAGCAGCGCCGCCAGTGCCAGCGAGCACGACCTGAGTTGGCCTCACCCAATCATAGCGGCCGAACACAGAAATCTTTGGCGTGAAGGCAAACGAGCCGAACGCCGACCAGCCATGCGACTTGTCGTTCGGCGTGATCGGCGCCGGAAGCGGGTCGGGAGCGGTGGTGATGTTGTTCCAGTTCTTCGCCCAGAAATATTCGACGCCTGCGCGGACCCTCTTGTCGGTGTAGGCCGCGAGCGCGTCCCAACGTTCAGCACGATGGTTCACGTTCACCGTATCATTGCTCTTGCCGAGCTTGCCGCTGTAGCCGCCAAGCGCGAGCGTGATCGGTTTGACCGGGTGCACGTCGACGCGGCCTTCGAGATCAATCGTGTTTGAGCTGCGTGAAAGCGTCTTGTAGCCAGCGCCATTGATAGCCGAGACCTGATAGTTGACGAGGCCGTTGCCGAAGCCACCGAGAACGTGGACGCCCCAATCCGATGAGGTTCCGAACTTCGTCCGATCGATCAGCGTATTCTCGACGAAGCGGTAGCCGTAAAGACCTTCGACGAACGGAACCCATGGTAGGTCGGCTGCACCGATCCTCACCGCGAAAGCCGGGTTCAGCTTCGCTTGCAGGTAGGCCTTCTTCACATAGACGAGGACGTCCTTGCTGGTGCCGTTGGCGTTGTAACGGAAGTCGGTCGTGATGTTGGCCGAAAAGATGTCGTTAAATTTGTGATCGACGCCGATGTAGAAGCGCTTGAGCTCGGTCTGCGTGCCGTCCTGGACATTGTCGGTGGTGTGGCGGGCGAGATCGGTCGAAGTCTGGTGAATGTTGCTGACGTTCAGGAACGCCTTGCCGGAGATGATCGTGTTGGCGAACCAGCCGGTTTTGATCGCCTTTTCTAGCGGCGGCACCGCTTGTTGCGCCGAAGCGGCCTGGACTTGGGCAGCCTGCGACTGCCCCAAAGCCGTCGCCGCCTGACTCTGGGCGGTGGCGGCCGCAGCTTGTGCACTGGCCGCCTGCGTCTGCGCTACCTGTGCCGCTTGAACAGCGTTCTGCTGCGCCGCTTCATCAGCATCGAGCCGTGCGGTCAGCGCTTTCACTTCGGACCTCAGCTGCTGGATTTCAGCATCGCGAGGATCGGCGCTGTGCCTGCGCGCCTTCGAGTCTGCGGGGGCGGAAACAACAGCTGTGCACGCGAGCAGCAGTGAAACTGTCCTCTTCATCTTTATCTAGCCTCTCTACCTTCTCGTCCGGCGACACGGCCGGGACATGGTTGCTGGACAATGCCGGGTTCGAGAGTGCGGCGTGTGTCGGCGAAAAGATTCGCGCGACATCGGCGACGCCCCCTGGTCCGCCACTGCTGTCTGGCGAATCGGGGACTAGACCGCGGATGCTACCTGCGCGTGACGGCGATGTTACAGATGCGTGACGAAGGCCGGTCGGCGCCCGCCGTAACCAAGCTGCAACATGGGCGACCCGACGGTGTAACACCGACTCGCTAGAGATCGGCGCGTGGCAGGGGCCACTTCAACATTTCAGGGGACTTACTATGCGTACGATCAATCGGTCGCTGCTTGTCGCGATTTCCATATTCTCTCTCAGCCTGGGCACAGCCGCATCGGCGGGTGTGACGGGTGCTGGCTCGACATTTGTATATCCGGTGCTTTCAAAGTGGGCTTCCGACTTCAGAAAGGCAGGAGGCGACGAGATCAATTATCAGTCGATCGGTTCGGGCGGCGGAATCGCTCAGATCAAGGCGGGGACGGTTGACTTCGGCGCGACCGACAAGCCGCTCGCCGCCGACGAGCTGCAGGCCGCCGGTCTCGCCCAATTCCCTGTGGTGATCGGTGGAATCGTTCCGGTCATCAACATTCCCGGTGCGCATCCCGGCCAGGTGAAGATGAGCGGTCCCGTGCTCGCCGCGATCTACGCTGGCGAGATCAAGAACTGGAGTGATCCCCGGATCACGAAGACCAATCCGGGACTGCATTTTCCCGCCAAGGCGATCACGCCGGTCCACCGCTCGGACGGATCAGGGACGACGTTCAACTTCACGCATTATTTGAGTCAGGTCAGCCCCGGCTGGAAATCGAAGTTCGGTGAAGGCACGACCGTGTCGTGGAACGGCGGAATCGGCGGCAAAGGCAACGAGGGGGTCGCGGGCTACGTGAAGCAGATTCCTTATTCGATTGGGTACGTCGAATATGCTTATGTGAAGCAGAACAATCTCGCATTCACGCTGATGCAGAACGCTGCTGGCAAGTTCGTTGGGCCGAACGCGAAGAGCTTCGCGGCGGCCGCGGCGACCGCCGATTGGGGGCACGCGAAGGACTTCAACCTGGTGATGACCAATGCGCCGGGAGCTGGATCGTATCCGATCGCCGCAACCACCTTTGTGCTGATGTACAAGCAGCCGAAGAATGCGGCATCGAGCCAGCAGGCCCGCAAGTTCTTCGGCTGGGCGCTGGCGAAGGGGCAGCCGCAGGCGAACAGCCTGGATTATGTTCCGCTCCCGGCGCCCTTGGTGCAGCGCATCAGCCGATACATGGCAACGAACATCAAATAGGCGCTTGAAGTAAATACCGACTAGCGGACGGAGGGCCCTGCGGCGTTCCGTCCGCGAATAACCTCTTCTCCGGCTTCGGCTTCGGCTGAATGAATGGCCGGTTTCAGGAGCAATTTCCGCACGCAAGAACGACGGCAATGGGCGCAAAGCAGACAGTCAGCGGATAGGGGGCCCTGCGCGTATCGCAGCCGTATCGCAAATGCCTCGATTTACGCCTCGGGAGCGGGATTATGCTCGAGAAGAATGCCGGAAAAGTGCCGAAAACGCTTCAATTCTTTGCAATGGCATTGCGAAGGTCAGGGGTTCGATCCCCCTCGGCTCCACCAA
>DASSIU010000048.1:0-11175 GCA_035691585.1 Sphingomicrobium sp.
GCAGCAGGAGAGCGTCGCCGGGACGGACGCCATCGCCCGCGAATTCGCGGACCGGCTGGCCGGCATCTCGATCGAACATTCGCCCGAATTTCGGATTGTCGTGCTGCTCACCGGCAAGGAGCCGGTTGCCGACCGCAGCGCGGGCGGCGTGCCGGTCGTCTTTCGCACGGGCGCGAAGGCAACACACGCTCAGGCGATTGAAGCGCTGCGCAGGCATCTCATCGACCTGCACGGCGACCTGCCAAACGCACGCGGGGCAGGATACGACCAGCGAACAGGAGAGATCGTTCTGCTGGTCACTCGCGACGATGCGAAGAAGTTCGGCATCGACGCAATCCGCTCACGAGCCGAGCAGGTAGGCGGAGTACCGGTCCGCGTCGTCCTCAACGATCTCAACGAGTCCAACCTGGCCGTCGAGGGCGGCGGCCGGGTCGAAGGACTGAATACGCTGACACAGCGCCGCAACCTTTGCACCACGGCGTTCGTGGTCACCAATGGCGAGACGAATGCCATCACCACCGCCGCTCACTGCCCCGATCAGCTTACTTATATCGATCGCGACGGCCAGACGACCGAGTTGCCGCTGATCGGCTCCTGGGGCGCGGCCTATCAGGACGTGCAGATCAACGGCAGCCCGGACTCGCCCGAGCCGCTATTTTATTCGAACCGCGGAGCTGGGACCGAACGGCGGGTCGTAAGTTGGCGCAATGTCGCGAGCACCCGGGCTGGGGACTTCGTCTGCCATTATGGCGAAAGCTCGGGCTACAGCTGCTCGACGATCGAACTCACTGACTATGCACCGCCCGGCGAGCTATGCGCCGGCTTCTGCTCCCCGACGTGGGTCACGGTGAAAGGGCCGAACTGCATCCCGGGCGATAGCGGGGGCCCGGTTTTCAGCGGGGAGATTGCTTTCGGCATCGCCAAGGGGGTGAACCGGGCAGGCTCGGGCCAGTGCCTGTTCTATTATTATATGTCGACCGACTACCTGCCGCCGCCGTGGCGGCTACTGACCGCGGGAACGGCTAAGCGGCCAAATCGCCCCTAATCTGGCCCGAGCCGGGGACAGGCTCGGCCGGGTCATTGCCGATCTTCACCACTCGGTTGTGATGGTCGACGTGCACCACCGTGGGCTTCAGCGCCCTAGCCTCCGCGTCATCGAGAACGGCATAGCTCATGATAATGACGAGATCGTGCGGATGTACCAGATGCGCGGCGGCTCCGTTGATGCCGATGACTCCGCTGCCGCGCGGCCCCGGAATAACGTAGGTTTCGATGCGGGCGCCGTTGGTAATATCGACAATTGCAACCTGCTCCCCTTCCAGGAGGTCAGCAGCTTCCATCAGCGCGGCATCGAGCGTGACCGAACCCACATAGTGGAGATCGGCCTGCGTCACCGTCGCGCGGTGGATCTTCGATTTCATCATGATCCGCATCAAGGGATCGACTCCTCGGGCCTAGAGCGGCGGCCGGTTAGTAGATTTGCATCCGTTCGTCGATAATCAATGCTGCGCTGCAGTATCGCACTTGCAGCATGCGGCGCAAATTCCCAATTGATGGCCCGGAAGGTGGCACGGATTCCGAATCAGTGTCGACGAACGTTAGTCAAATGATTGGAATCGCTGCACTTCATAAACTGGCACGGCTCTTGCTCAGTAAAGCAATACAAGCTTTGTGAATGGAGTGAGCAAATGGAAGCGCAGGTCAATGAGGTCGCCCTCCCGCTGCGGTCGCACACGATTTTGGGCGTTTGTGAAGCGGTCGGCGAAGACTTCGGGTTCAATCCAGTGCTGCTGCGCATCCCGTTCGCCGCCTCGGTAATCTATAGTCCGATGCTGGCTGTCGGCGCTTACCTCGGCCTCGGGCTCATCGTGCTTGCCTCGCGCCTCCTTTTCCCGAGGGCGAAGCCTGCCGAAGCGGTCACTGAACAGCCGCCCGCGGACGAGCAACACGAATATGCTGAGGCGGCTTAAGCGTTAATATTCGCCGCGCGCTTCGGCGCGGGCTTCGAGCAGGTCGAACAACGCCCGGTGCTGCAGCAGCAGTTGCTCGCCGCCAAAGGCGAGCGCGCGGGCGCTTGCCGGAGATTCCGTGCCACGGGCGATGATCGCGACAACCGACGCCTCGTCGGGAAGTGACGGAGCTGGCGATTCCGTCCCGACCCGCGCTGCGGCCCGGTCGAGCAGGCGGCGCACCGGCCACCAGTCGCCGACGAGAGCTGTCGCGGATCCCAGCGCGCAGCCGCTTCGCTCCGACATGGCGAGCGTTTCCAGCGCATGGCGCGCCGCGACCAAGCTCGATTCGGTTTCGGCCGCGCCCGGAGTGCTCGGCAACGGCCCAACCGCCGAAGTCAGGCGCACGAGATAAAGCCGCTCGCGCTCGAAGCCCTCGGACGCGCGCATCAGCCAATCCTGGACTGGCCCCTTGGGGCACCGCTGAAGAGCGAGCTCGATGAGGCCCGGATAACGGCCATGGAGGCTGCAGAGCAGGTGGACAGCGTCAGCGAGGTCCCGACCGGAGTGTCGGCCGGACGCCTCGAGCAGTGAATTCAGATAGGAATGACGGGCGCAACCGTCGCTCGCGACGCGCGCGAGCTGGGCTTCGGCGACGCTGACCTGGTGAGACCCCTTCAAAGCCGTACTTTGACGGGAACCCGGCTGGCCCACGGACCGATTGACTGCCATTCGTCTCCCCACGTTCTGTTCTTCGGGCAAGGCCTTATTGTCACCGTCCTAACGCAAGGGCGTAAAGACGAGGTTTATGCGCGGGTAAGCTTTCAGGAACCCTGTTCGGGACCGCTCAGTCGTCCCGGTAGGCGAGCTCGAAATTGCCCCAGCGGCGGCCCTTGATCCACAACGGCACAAAGACATTCTTCACCGGGATATATTTGTCGCCGAGTTCCATCCGATAAGTCGCGAGTGTCGCCGGCCTTTCGCTGGCGAGTGCCATTCGCGTCGTATCGTCAATGAGGATCCGCTTGTTGCGGCAATGCTCGTCGTTCCAGATGGGATCCGGCCCCTGCGGGTGGCTGCGCTTGCTGAGGTGAGTCGGCAGATAACCGTTCATGTCGCCGATCGCGCAGCCGATGACCCGGCTGTCCGAGCTTTCGCTGCGATCGAGGATCGGGCGGACCAGCCGGTCGGCGGCATCGTTGAAGCGGACGTCATACTGGACGGGGTTGGTGCCTTCTACGACCTTGTAGTCGCGGTCGAACACGTCATCGGCCGTGAGCTCGCCGTCTTCGATCGCTTTCTCGACCGCGGCCTGGATTTGGCGGCAGGTCTCCTGCGCCTTCAGGATGAACGGCGTGTCATCGATCTCGGCGCCCGAATTGGCGAGCGTATCGAGCATGGTGTTGGAGAGCATTTCGAGGTGCGCCAACCGTTTCTCGGCGGTCAGCAATTCCTGCCCGTTCTCGCGCGCATCGGCGGCGAAATCGGTCAGGCCGGCCTTCACTCGGTCGACGCTGGTCTGGATCATGCTCGTCGAGTGGGCGATGCCCTCGGTCTGGCGGTCGACCATGCCGACGATCTCGCTCACTTCGCGGACGGTCTCGCTGATCGTGCCAAAGCCCGACTGGGCAGCGCGGCTGCGCTCGACGCCGGTCTTGATCTCGGTCGTGACGGCGCTCGCCTCGCGGGTCAGTTCGCCGATTGTCGAAGCGATCTGGCTGGTGGCGGCGCGCGTGTCGTGCGCAAGCTTCTTCACTTCCGCAGCAACCACGGCGAAGCTCCGGCCGGCGTCGCCGGCGCGGGCAGCCTCGATCGTCGCGTTAAGCGCCAGCATATTGGTCTTGCGGGCGATCGCCTCGATGGTCGAGGAGACGGTCTGCACCTGGTTCATCGCGGAGGCGAAGCCCGCCATGCGCTCGCCGAGCTGCACGATCAGATCCGTCAGGCCCTTGAATCCGTCGATGGTGCCGTCGATCGCCTCGCGTCCCGCATCGAGCTTGGCCTTGGCCTGCTCCGACAACAATCGCGCTTCGTCGGTTGAATCCGATACCCGGCCCTGGTCGCCGAGGAGTCGCGTGGTCACTTCCTCGAGCTGGTCGAGCATTTTCATGTGCTCGCCGATGCGTTCGGCGACGCCCTTCACGTAACCGGAGACATCGCTGCACTCCATCGACAGCGATCCGCAATCGCGCGCGACGGCACGAATGGCGTTCTCGGTAATTTGCTCGATACCCTGCGTGGCCATCGAAGGCGCGCTCCCCAGTCAAAGACGTGAGAGCTGGATAGGCGTCAACCTCCTACTTCTTCGTTAACCACGTGAGGCGCGGCGTCAGTTGCCGTGGCTGGAACCCTTCGCACCCTGGATTTCTTGCCACATGTCCCGCTCGTCGTCGCTCTGACGGGCCCATTCGCGCTGTGTCATGCAGGTGCGCTCTTCACTTGCAATTGTCCCGGTGCGGATAGACTTCTTGCAGATCATTTTGTCCGAGGCATTCGAAGCAACGGCTGTTGGAGAGGCAAGCGTCGCCGTGCTGCCGGGAAGCTTCCAGTCAATGATCCCGTCACGAGTCCTTGCCTGTGAGCCGCTCAGGCCCTCTTCCGGTTTGAACTCAGCATGGAGAGTTATGAGATTACAAGTCTCACGATCAAGGAGCGGGTGACCACTGCTGTGTGTGATCTCGCATTGAGTCACGGCCCCCTTGCTGTCGATGGTGACCTTGAAGCCCACCGCGCCCTCTTCCTTTGCGGCCAGTGCGCGGGGCGGATATAGTTTCAGGAAGACATTCCAGTTGGTTGCGTTCTGCGCGGTCGTCTCGCTGGCAGCTTGGGCCAATGCGGGCGTTGCTGCGAAAAGACAAGCTGCCGCGATGAGAGAGCGAGCCGACATAAAGAGTCCTTTCAACGTTCTCAGTATAATTTGCCCTTCGCGCGTCCCGCGTCAACGGCCGAAGTCGTCAGACTGTCTACAAACAACCTCTAGTAAATGACGACGCTGCGGCGCTGTTCCTCCCAGACGCGCTCGTCAGAAATGGCCAGATCCTCGAGATCGGCAGGCCTCGAATTCGGGTCGTCAACCCATTCGCGCAGCAAGGGCGAGCCGTTGATCACGTCGATCGCCAGCTTGTCGAACACATATTCGTAGGGAAAATCCCGCCACAGCTCGTAGTCGGGATAGAGGCTGCGGATCGCCTTGAACGCAAGCGACTGAAGGCGCCACGGCTTGAACCCGTGGTGATCGTAGAATGGCCCTTCGGCGTGAATGAAGACGCCGCGGCACATTTCGCCGACATGCTTGTGGAAGGTCGGCTGGAAGGTGACGTCGCGCAGCTTGCAGCCGCGGAGCCATTCGGGGGCGAGGCGCTCCATCTCGGAGATGAGTTTGGGCGGCTCAAGGTCTGGCGCGCCGAACAACTCTAGTGGGCGCGTCGTGCCCCTGCCCTCGCTGAGCGTGGTCCCTTCCAGCATCACCGTACCGGCATAGGCGCGGGCCATGTTGAGGTTGGCCGCATTGGGACTCGGGTTGATCCAGACGCGCTCGGTCGGCCAGCCAAAACCAGGTCCGAGATCCGGTTGCCAGCCCTGCATCTCGATGACGCGATAATCGACGTGGAGATTGAAGTGGGCGATGAACCACTTTCCGAGCTCTCCCAATGTGAGACCGTGGCGCATCGGCATTGGGCCCGCCCCGACGAAGCTTTCCCAACCTGGACGGAGGGTCAGTCCTTCGATCGGCCGTCCGGCAGGATTGGGCCGATCGAGCACCCACACGCTCTTGCCGTGCTCGGCTGCGGCTTCGAGCACGTACAGCAGCGTGGTGATGAAGGTGTAAATCCGGCAGCCGACATCCTGCAGATCGATCAGGATCGTGTCGAACGTGCCCATCGACTGTCCTGACGGGCGACGCACTTCGCCATAGAGGCTGAACACAGGGACCTGGTGGACCGGATCGGTGAAATCGTCGGACTCCACCATATTGTCCTGCTTGTCGCCGCGAAGGCCGTGCTGCGGACCGAAGGCGGCCGTGACGTTGAGGCCGGCGGCAATCAGCGCGTCCATGCTGTGCGTGAGGTCGCGGGTTACGGATGCGGGATGAGCAAGAAGCGCGACGCGCTTGCCCTCCAGGGGACGACGAAGCTCCGGCTCGGCGAGAAGCCGGTCAATACCGAACAGGGTCATGGAAAAGCTGCTTAGGGCAGGTGGGCGGCGAAGCAAGCGGGGTCGTGGAAGTTGGGTTTGTCACCCTCCGGGTGGGCAATCGCCCAGTAGGACTTGGTTCCATCCTGCTCTTCGAGAATCGCCGACAGCCCGAGCTCAAAGACCGCCTTCGCATCAGCCGAAATGGTTGCGCCGAGGGCCCACCAGGTGAAATTGTCCTCCACGCGGACATAAGGGACGGCGACTTCCGCGTCCGCGCGACCATCCCGATAGCCGGAAAAATCGTACGCGGCCCATGCACTCGATGGCGCGAAATTCCACTCGCGGTAGCAGTCGGCGCCGGGCACTCGCAGGAATGACTCGAAGCATGTTGACTCCCACAGGTTTTCGGCGCGCACCGGCTCAGTCGGTTCCGGAATCACAAAGCGGCTCATCGGAGCGCCGATGCCGAACCACATGTTGATCGTCGCCGTCGCACTGAACGCCGCCGAATGCTCGACGTTGACCCACAGTTTGAACGGCGGGTCGGCCGGCGGGGCTGCCGGATGAGGCACAAGATTGAACTGCACCGCGACTCTTGTAGCAGGCCCCGGTTAACGACGCTAAGCGGAAGGCCATGACTGCGTACAATTCCTCGCTCCTGAAGCTGCTCGACGAGCGCGGCTATATCCACCAGGTGACCGATGCAGCGGCGCTGGACACGCTGGCGAGCAGGGAAGTCGTGAGCGCCTACGTCGGCTATGACGCGACCGCGCCGAGCCTTCATGTCGGCAATCTTGTTTCGATCATGCTCCTGCGCCGCCTCCAGCAGGCCGGCCACAAGCCGATCGTGCTGATGGGCGGCGGGACAACCAAGGTCGGCGACCCGAGCGGCAAGGACGAGGGCCGAAAACTGCTTTCGACCGAAGAAATCGATTCCAACATCGCCAGCATCCGACGCGTGTTCGGGCGCCTGCTGACCTTCGGCGATGGCCCCACGGACGCGATCATGGTCAACAATGCCGACTGGCTCGACACGCTCGAGTACATCCCCTTCCTGCGCGAGGTCGGCAGGCATTTCACGATCAACCGCATGCTGACCTTCGAGAGCGTCAAGCTGCGGCTCGACCGCGAGCAGCCGATGACCTTCCTCGAGTTCAACTACATGATCCTCCAGGCCTATGATTTCCTGGAGCTGTCGCGGCGGGTCGGCTGCCGGGCCCAGTTCGGAGGATCGGACCAGTGGGGCAATATCGTCAACGGCATCGAGCTCGGTCGGCGGATCGACGGGACCGAGCTGTTCGGATTGACAACGCCGCTCATCACGACGGCGGACGGCGCCAAGATGGGCAAAACTGCCAAGGGCGCGGTGTGGCTGGATGGTGAGCTGCTAAGCCCCTACGATTACTGGCAGTTCTGGCGGAACACGCACGATGCTGACGTGGCGAAGTTCCTGCGGATTTTCACCGATCTGCCGCTCGACGAGATCGCCCGCCTGTCATCCTTGAAGGATGCGGAGATCAACCAGGCGAAGATCGTCCTTGCCACCGAAGCGACCGCCATGCTCCACGGCCGGGCGGCGGCCGACGCGGCGGCAGAGACTGCGCGAACCACCTTCGCCGAGGGCGGCGCGGGCGGTGAACTGCCCACGTTCCGAACAAGGGAAAGCATTTCAATACTGGCCGCCCTGACCGGCCTCGGCTTTTGCGCGTCAAATGGCGAGGCGAAACGAAAGATCGCGGAGGGAGCTGTCAGAATTGACGAGCAGATAGTCGGTGATCCTTCCCAGACGATCACAGTCGGCAACAAGCCGGTGAAGATCAGCCTCGGCAAGAAGAAGCATGGGCTTTTGGTCAGCTAGGACCGTCGGACGAGAATTACGCCAGCGAGCACGAGGAGCGCGCCAACGGTCCGGCCTGCATTGATCGGCTCACGGGGCAGGCCGAGCGCTCCAACATGGTCGAGCCACAGCGCGATCGCGATCTGGCCGGCGATCCCCACGGTGATCAGCGAAGCGAGGCCGATCTTCGGCGCCGCGTACGCCGCAACCGCGACGTAGGTCGCGCCATAGGCTCCCCCTGCCCAGGCATACCAGGGCAGCCCGGCGAATGCCGACGGTGCCGGACGCCGTCCGCTCGCGACGAACACAGCCGTCAGGGCGACAGTGCCGACCGCGAACGAGATCAGTGCGGCCAACACCGGGGATCCCCCGGCTTTCGCCAGAATCGCATTGGTGGGCGCTTGAAGGGCGATCAGGCCGCCCGCCGCGAGAACGAGCAACATCGGCAATAGAACGGCTGGAGTCATGCAGTGTCCTTAGCCGGAGCGGAGCAGGCCGACAGCCTGGTCGCGTTCGAAGAGATAGAGGCAGATCCGCGCTGCCTGTCCCCGCGCGCTGGCCAGCCCGCCATCGCGATCGAGCAACAGCAGCGCATCTCTCTGGGCGATTGGTGCAAGCTCCTGCACGAGTTCGGGCGTCGCGACCCGAAACGCTTCCTCGCCTGACTGGCGTGTGCCGAGGATCTCGCCGGGACCCCGCAGGCGAAGGTCCTCCTCGGCGATGCGGAAGCCGTCATTTGTCTCTCGCATCAGCGCCAGGCGGGCTCGCCCGACTTCTGTCAGCACCTGACCTCGGATTAGCAGGCAAACGCTTTTGCCGGTTCCCCGTCCCACACGCCCGCGAAGCTGGTGGAGCTGGGCAAGTCCGAAACGCTCGGCGCCTTCGACGATCATCAGCGTTGCATTGGGCACGTCGACACCAACCTCGATCACCGTAGTCGCAACGAGAACGGCGAGGTCGCCTGAAGCGAACCGCGCCATGACGGCATCCTTGTCCGGCCCCTTCATTCGACCATGGACGAGCCCGACACGATCTTCACCGAAGCGGAGCTTGAGGACCCGCGCGCGCTCCTCGGCGGCAGCCGCGTCGCTCTTCTCGCTTTCCTCGACCAGCGGACAGACCCAATAAGATTGACCGCCGCCCGAGAGGTGGCGAGCAAGGCCGTCGATCACTTCCGGAAGTCGTTCCTCGCTGATGACTCGGGTTTCGACCGGGGTCCGTCCTGGCGGCATCTCGTCGATCCGGCTGACGTCCATCTCGCCATACTGCGTCAGCGTTAGCGTGCGCGGGATCGGTGTCGCGGTCATGACGAGGAGGTGCGGCGGATGTTCGGCCTTGGACGCAAGCAGCAGCCGCTGCGAGACGCCGAAGCGGTGCTGCTCGTCGATCACCGCCAGCCCTAGCTTCTTGTAGGCAACCTTCTCCTGGAAAATCGCGTGGGTGCCCACCAGGATGTCGATCGAACCGTCGGCAAGGCCCATCAGCACGCTGTCGCGCGCCCGGCCCTTCTCGCGTCCGGTGAGGATTGCGACGCGGACGCCGATGCGGTCGACCTGGCCAAGCAAAGTCGCGTAATGCTGCCGCGCCAGAATTTCTGTCGGCGCCAGCAAGGCTGCCTGTGCACCCGATTCGATCGCCGCCAGAATCGCCATCAGCGCGACTAGCGTCTTGCCCGAACCAACGTCCCCCTGCAGCAGGCGTAGCATCGGCGCGGACTGCGCCATGTCGCCGCGGATCTCCTCGATGACGCGCCGCTGGGCACCGGTCAGCTCGTAAGGCAGCTGGAGGCTGTCGGTAATCTTGCCGGTTCCGGGCAGCGGCGTCGTCCGATGCCGCCGCTGCGACTGCCTGAGCAGAAGCAGGGCCAGCTGGTTGGCGAAAATCTCGTCATAGGCGAGCCGCCTGCGCGCTTGTTCTGCGCCGGGCTCACGATGCGCTTCCCCGAGCGATGCTTGCCAGCCCCGCCAGGCCTCGCGGCTGACCAGGCCCGGCTCAATCCACTCGGGCAGGTCGGGAGTGCGCTCCAACGCTTCTCGAACCAGCTCCCCGAGCCGCCGGTTGGTTAAGCCTTCGGTCAATGGATAAACGGGTTCGCGAATGGCCGGCTGCGGGCCTTTCCCCGGCTCGGTCACTTCGGGATGGATGATCTGCCACTCGTCGCCGTAGGCTTCGAGCTTGCCCGATACAGTACGGGTCTGCCCGATCGGCAGCTGCCGCTTCGCCCAGCCCGGATTGTTGAAATAAATGAGGCTGATCGAGTTCCCGTCGCTGTCGGACGCGAAGACCCGCATCGGCCCGCGGCCCGAACGGCTTTCGCGTGATTCGAACGGCTTCACATCGATGATCACATTGCAGCTGAGCAGCGCCGAGGAGGCTGCAGGCGCCCGGATCCGCTCGATCGAGCCGGTTGGCAGGTGATAAATCAGGTCGATGATGCGCGTTATGCCCAGCTTCTTTAGGAGCTTGGCGACCTGCGGACCGACGCCTTTCAGCGCTTCCACTTCCGTGAATAGCGGGTTGAGGATTTCGGGACGCATGACTGATTGTTAACGGCTGCTGCGGCGCTCGCAATGAGCGAAAGTTCTCACTACATGGCCTCCATGCCTTCCGACCCGGAAATCAAGCGCCTTCACTGGCGCGCGCACCATCGCGGCACCAAGGAAGCCGACCTGCTGATCGGCGGCTTCTTCGACGCCCACCATGCGTCATGGAGCGGCGACGAGCGCGCGCTGTTCGCTGCGATGTTGGAGGAGCAGGACGTCGACATCATGGCCTGGGCGCACGGAACCGCCGAAGTACCCGATCGCTTCGCCTGTCCCTTGATCGAGGCGTTGAAGCAGCTGAATTACATCCGGATCGCGCGATGAGCGAACCCCTCCAGCGCGTCCTTCGCGCCAACCAACCGCTGACTCTTGCAGGCGTCCCGACCGGCTTCTTGCCGTGGCTTGCGGCCGATCTCGCGCGTGCGGCCCATGGATCCAGCAAAGGCAGACGGGCAGTCTTAATCGTCGCCGACGAAGCGGCGATGCGCGCCCTTGCCGAGACCGCCCCGTTGTTCGCGCCCGAAGTGGAAGTCCTGACCTTCCCCGGCTGGGATTGCCTCCCCTACGACCGCGCTTCCCCGGCGCTCCGAGTGATGGCGGAGCGGCTCGCAACGCTCAGCGCGCTCCAAGCGAAGCACGACAAACCGCAATTGCTCGTGGCCACTGCCAGCGCGGCTACCCAGCGACTGCTCACGCCGTTCCGAATTCG
>DASSIU010000049.1:0-13465 GCA_035691585.1 Sphingomicrobium sp.
GCCCCGCCAGGTCGCGATGTATCTGTCGAAGCAGCTTACCCCGAAATCTCTGCCGGACATCGGCCGGCGGTTCGGTGGGCGCGACCATACGACAGTGATCCACGCAGTCCGCCAAATCGAGAAGCTGCGCGCGAGTGACGCGGAGCTCGATGCCGATATCCGGTTGCTGACGCGACAGCTGGAGGGCTGACGCCCTTCCGAAAGTGAAACAAAGGGGTCCGCCGGATCAGTTCCAGCGGGCCCTTTCTTTGACTCCGTCTCTTACGACCTGACGGGCGGTTTGGTCGGGATGGTGATCCTCACCGTCTCGCCGTTGCGGCCCGGGAAGCCGGTGAACATCGCATCGACCAGGCTGGGGATCACGACGTCCAGACGATTGGTTTCCGACCTCGCTTGAGCCCGCCCGTCGAATAGCGGAGCGTTGGTGCCGGCCTGCCGGATGTGGAGGTCGATCTGGCTGTGATATTCAACGTAGCTGTCGATCCCGTCATCGTACCAGAACGGGTCATCCCAACCCCACAGATAGCCGCCGCCAAAGCCCCAGCCAAAACGCGGGTGGAAGAAGCCACGACCGTAAAATCCTGCATGCCCGAACGGTCCATAGGTGAATGGATCGCCCGTGTAGCGAACTTGGCCACGATCGATACCGTACCCGAATTGGACGACCATGTTCGCGCTTTGGGCATTGCTCGCGGGGGCATAACCACGCGCTTGCAACTGCTGGGCGACAATGCCCGCGTAACGCTGGAACTCGAGACCACCGTTGTTCGCCATCCCTCCGCCGGGGACGACGTAGAAGGTCTGACCCTGCGGCGCAGGCATGGCCTGATAGCGCGACACCGTCGTATTGATCTGTTCGGCGCAAGCGGAAAGCGCGACGGCGCCGACGCCGAGCGCGATACTGGCTGCAAGTTTACGGATACGCATGATGACTTCCCCTCGGACGGGCAGAATTGCAGGTAGGCTGCGCTATACCACTAACAGCAGTGAACGGTCGATGAAGCGTTCGACTGGGCCGACGAGCCGTGTTCTTACAGATGCAGCCAGGCGGCGGCGTAGCTGAGCGCCACTACGCTTGAGCCGACGATCAACGCGTCGAACACAAGGCTCAATACGGCTGCGATTCCCGCCACGATGACCAGAGCTCCATCGCGATAGATCAAAGCGAGCCCGAACAGCACGATCGCGGCGGCGGGGGCCACGTGGAAGAGCGGAATTGGGATCGCCGCTACCAGCGCGAGGAGAAAGCAGACAACACCGATGGCGCGGCCAGCGGTCGCCCCGGTCAGCTTTGCGAGGCGTGGCCTGAAGATGCGTTCGACCCGGCTCTCGACCCATCCCATCTTCTCGATCAGTCGACGAAGCTCGGACTTCTTGACGCCGCGCGTGTCGATCCTTCCGGGGAACCACGGGCTTTCGCGACCGGCTACCATTTGGGCCGAGACGATCAGAATGGGAATCGCGAAGAAGACGCTGGTTCCCGGCGGGAGCGGCAGCAGGTTGATCGCCGCGAAGATGAGCAGCAATCCACCCCACGCGCGGCCGTGAAGCTGCGCGGCAAGGTCGGTAAAGGTCAGCCGATCGGGCCCGTCGGCCGCCACGATCTCCGCCAGCCGTTGCGACAGCGGCAGAGGGCGCGGGTGGTTCGAGTGAGCGTCGATCGCCAAGGCGCGGCTACTGCGTGAGTCCGACCGCGGACTTTGCCTTGGCGAGTACGGGCGCACCCAGCTCGGTCGCTCGCGCGGCTCCTTCGGCGAGGATACGGTCGAGCTCGGCCGGGTGTTGGCGAAGGTCATCGAGGCGGTCGCGGATGGGGGCGATGAGGGTGATGAGTGCCTCGCCCAGCACGGGCTTGAACGCGCCAAAGCCCTGACCGGCAAAGCGGTCGAGGACTTGCTCCACGGTCTCCCCGGCGACAGCAGCATAGATTCCAACCAGGTTCTTGGCTTCGGGACGGCTCTCCAGATCGGCAGGATCTGAGGGCAGCGGATCGGGATCTGTCTTCGCCTTCCTGATCTTCTGCGCGATCGTGTCGTCGCTGTCGGTCAAATGGATCCGGCTCATGTCGGAGGGGTCGGACTTCGACATCTTCGACTGGCCATCGCGGAGGCTCATTACCCGCGCCGCGGTCCCCCCGCCGATGAACGGCTCAGGCACGATGAACAGGTCGGTGTCGAAATCGGTGTTGAACTTAAGCGCGATGTCGCGGGTGAGCTCGATATGCTGCTTCTGGTCCTCGCCGACCGGCACGTGGGTTGCGCGGTAGAGCAGGATGTCGGCGGCCTGGAGAACAGGATAATCGAACAACGCGACCGACGCACCCTCACGGTTCTTTCCCGCCTTGTCCTTCCACTGGGTCATGCGATTGAGCCAGCCCATCCGAGCCGTGCCGTTGAGGATCCAGCACAGTTCCGAATGCGCGGGCACGGCGCTTTGAGCGAAGATGACGGAGCGCTTCGGATCGATCCCGCTGGCGATGAGCGCTGCCGCCATTTCGCGAACGCTCACGCGTCGCTCTTCCGGATCCATATATTCGGACAGCGAGTGAAGGTCGGCGAGGAAGTAGAGGCATTCCGCCTCGTCCTGCATCCTGACCCAGCGAAGGATCGCGCCGAGAAGGTTGCCGAGATGCAGTCCACCCGTCGGCTGAATGCCGGAAATTACGCGTTGGGTCATGATTTGCGCGTCCGCCGTATCATCAATTTGAGGTCGTCGAGCACGAAACCGCCCGTCAGGAAACAGGCGATGCCGTAGACGGCGGCGCCCGCGCCAACAAGCACGACGAGCCCGCTCGTGCGCCGCACGATCGAGCCGGTGAGGTACGGATCTACCAGCGGGGCGAAGAAGTAGAGTGCGGCACCCATGATCGCTGCCGCGACGATGAGGCGCGGAACGCGGCGGCGCAGGCGTTGATCGCTCTCGAAATGGCCGCGCTTCTTGAGCTCATGGTACAGCATCCAGACGTTGACCGTCGATGAGAGCGCGGTGGCGAGCGGCGGCCCCATGTGTCGCAAGGGCAGGATTAGCGCGAGGTTGAGCACGAGATTGACGGCGATCGAGATCATGGCAAAGCGCATCGGCGTCTTCGTATCGTGCCGCGCGTAATAGCCGGGGGTCAGCACCTTCACGAGGATGTAAGAGGGGAGACCGATCGAGAAAGCGGCGAGCGCCTGGCCGCTGTTCACCGCATCCGCGGCGTTGAACTGTCCGTGCTGGAACAATCCGCGGATGATGGGCACACCGCAGATCACGAGGGCAATCGTCGCCGGGAGGGTAAAAAAGAGCGCCAGCTCGACCCCGCGGTTCTGCGTCGCCATCGCCTCTTGATCGGCGCCCCTGCCAAGCTGGTGGGAGATTGTCGGCAGCAGCACCGTGCCGAGCCCGATGCCGATGAGTCCGAGCGGCAGCTGGTTCAGCCGGTCGGCGTAGTAGATGTACGACACCGACCCGTGCGGCAGCAGGCCGGTGGCGAGAGCGGTCGAGATCAACAGGTTGAACTGCACCGCGCCCGCACCGGCGGCGGCGGGGCCGATCAGCTTCATCAGCCGCTTCACGTCCGCGTTGATCGTCGGCCGCTTGACCTTGAGCCTGACGTGGGCAGCCCAGCAGGACTGGATGAGCCAGGCGAGCTGCAGGAAGCCGCCGACGGTGACCGAGATCGCCTGGTACCGCGTCGTGCTCAGCGGTTCGTGCGTGTGGAAGAAAACGAGCGCGACGATCTGGGCAATGTTGAGCAGGATCGGGGCGGCCGCCGCGACCCAGAATTTGTGCAACGAGTTGAGGATTCCGCCGAGCAGCGAAGCGAGGCTGATCAGCATCAGATAGGGGAAGGTGAAGCGGGTCAGCATGACCGCGAATGCGAACTGCTCCTCGCTGGCGCCGTGGAAGCCGAGCGAGATGAGGTAGGTCGCGGGCCAGGCGAATAGCTCGAGCAAGACCGTCATCAGGACCAGTGAGGGCAGCAGTACCGAGAGCGCGTCCTGGGCGAAGTCGATGCCCGCGGGCAGACCCGGACCATTCGGATCCGCGACCTTCTTGTTGAACATCGGGATGAACGCCGCCGAGAAGGCGCCCTCGGCGAACAGCGCGCGGAACATGTTGGGCAGCCGCCATGCGACGGCGAAGGCATCGGAGGCGAAATTCGCGCCGACGAACTGGGCGAACAGCATGTCGCGGGCGAGCCCGAGCACGCGGCTGGCGAGGGTGAGCCCGCCGACCGACCCCAGCGAACGGGCCAGATTCATCGACTAGAGCCCCGCCCCGGTTGCGGAAAGGTCAGGCGTTGCCGACTCCCTCGGGAGACGGCTCGCCACCGCCAGCGAGGCCGGCCTGCTGCTGTGCCGCTTCCACCTGCGCCATATAGGCCGCGGCGAAGTCGATCGGATCGAGCAGGAGCGGCGGGAAGCCGCTGTTGGCGATGGCGTCCGAGATGACCTGCCGGGCGAACGGGAATAGCAGCCGTGGCGCTTCGATCAGGAGGAACGGCGAAAGGGCCTCCTGCGGCACGTTCTGGATGGCGAAAAGCCCGGCGTAGCTCAAGTCGACGACGAAATGGACGCCATTGTCCGATCGAGCCGAGATGTCGAACTTCAGCGTCACCTCGTGAACGCCTTCATTGGCGTTCTGGACGTTCAGGTTGAACTGCACCTCGAGCTGGGGCTGGACCTGCCAGGAATAAACCTGGGGAGCGCTCGGATTCTCGACCGAGAGATCCTTCACATATTGCGCAAGGATCGAAACCTGTGGGGGCGCACCCTCAATGCCCGCGCCATTGCCGCCCGAATTGGCTTCCTCGTCCGCCATTTATGCTGTCCTTACAAAATGTTGTGCTGTGCTCAGAGCCGCGGGTTTTTGGCGGCGCGTCAGGCCTGTGCGCCTAGCAGCGGCGAATATGAGGCGCAATGCCGCCTTCGTGCGTTGTCTGGTGTTGGAATATTTACCGTAAGCGCATTATGTTGGTTGACCGAAATATATAGGACCACACGTTGACCGTCATCGTCATTCTCGCCTTGGTTGCCCTGTTCATCGGGCTTCGCCTTTATAGTGTGCTTGGTGAGCGCACCGGGCATGAGCAGCAGCCGATACTGAAGCCAGCGGAATCCGATGCGCGGGCCGCGCCTCAAGTGACTCAGCCGGTCCCGACCCAGCCCGCGCCAGTCGAGAGCGGGGACATGGCGTTCGTTCCGACCGCCGGCCCCGGCGTGAGGGCGATCCTGGCAGCTGACCCGAGCTTCGATGTCGCTCGCTTTCTCGAGGGCGCCAAGTCGGCCTACAAAATGATTCTGGAGGCCTTCTGGAAGAGCGATCTCGACACGCTGAAGAGCCATGTCGAGCCGCACGTCTATGAGGCATTCGAAGGTTCGGTCGAGCAACGCAAGAAGGACGGTCACGTACTCGATAACCGACTCGTGGCAATCGAACAGGCGGTGATTTCCGAAGCGACCCTCGAACGCGGCGTGGCCGTGATCACCGTTCGCTTCGAAGCCGATATCGCGGCGGTGACCCGTGACGGCGAAGGACAGGTCGTTGCCGGTTCGCTGAGCGACGCAGTGCAGACCCGCGATCTCTGGACGTTCCGCCGCGATACCTCGTCCCGCGATCCCAACTGGCTACTCGTCGAAACTGACGAGGAAGAGTGAGTGTCTTAGCACGGGCGTTCGCGCTCGTTTCAATCGCCCTGCTCGCCGCGTGCGCCACCAAACCAACGGTTGAGCCCAGCGCTCCCACGCCAATTCCTTCGCCCGTCCTCCCGCCGCCGACCGTTCCGACCGGCCCGCCCCCAGCGCCAATCGGACGCAATGCCGTGGAGACGGGCATTAAACTCGATACTCCCCGGGTGCTCGCCCAAGACGACGCAGCCAAGGCCTTGGCCGCATTCCGAACGAGCTGCCCCGCAGTGATGGTTCGCAACGACACATCGGGGCTCACCCAAGGCGCGGATTGGCGCGCCGTCTGCGCGCAAGCCGCTTCGCTCGATCCCAGCTTCGCGCCCGGCTTCTTCTATTACAGTTTCGATTGGGTGAAGGTCGGTGACGGCCGGGCGTTCGCCACCGGCTATTACGAACCCGAAATCGAAGGGTCACGGACGCCGCAGCCGGGCTACGTGCCGATCTATCGCCTGCCGCCCGACCTGGTGCGTTGCACCAAGGCCGATGGGACCACCGGCCGCGGCCGCATCGACGAGACCGGCGCCTGCGTCCTTTACTTCACGCGTGCCGAGATCGATGACGGCGCCTTGGCCGGCAAGGGACTCGAGCTTGCCTGGGCCAAGGACCCGGTCGCGCTCTTCTTCCTCGAAATCCAGGGGTCGGGGCGAATCCGATTCGACGACGGCTCGACCATGGAGATCGGCTATGCCGGCCAGAACGGCCGCGATTATGTGGCGATCGGACGGCTGCTGCGGGAGCGAGCTATTCTTCCCCCGGGCGGGGCGAGCATGCAGGCGATCCAGGACTGGATCCGGGCCAACCCGGACCAGGGCCGCGAGCTAATGCGTGAGAACCTTTCGTACGTATTCTTCAAGCCGCTGAACGGCCCGGGACCGCTTGGGGCGCTGAACGTTCCCGTAACTCCACGGACGACGGTCGCCGCTGATCCAAGTTATACCCCGCTCGGCGCGCCGATCTATCTTAGCAATGCAGATCGACGTGAAATCGATGGTCTGTGGGTCGCACAGGACACCGGCGGCGCGATCAAGGGTCCGAACCGGTTCGACACCTTCTGGGGCGCCGGGCCCGACGCCGTCACGATCGCCGGTGGCATGTCGGCGAGCGGTGATGCCTTGATCCTTCTCCCCAAAGGTGTCGCCGCCCGTGCGCTCCCTCAGCCCTGAGGAGGCCGAACTATGGACCCGTGTAGCGGCCACGATCAGGCCGCTCTCGCGGGAAACGATAGTTCATCAAACATTTGAAAAGAAAAACGAAATTGTGGCTGTTCCAAAGCCACCGGCGCCGCGCCAACTTACCCCGTCGAAGGGTCGGCCGAAGCAGGTTCCAATCGACCAAAGGACGCTCGACGGAAGCTGGGACAAGCGGCTTCGAGGCGGGGGGATTGAGCCGGACCGGGTGCTCGACCTTCATGGCATGAACCTCGACGCGGCCTGGGCGGCGATCGATCGCGGCCTCGAACAGGCAATCGCCCGGGGCGATCGCGTCATGCTGTTAATCACCGGCCACCATCGGCCAGGCGAGCCGCCTGTACAGCGTGGCCGAATCCGCGCCGCAGTCCACGACTGGCTTGCGGCATCCCGCCACGCCTCCGAAATCGCTGCAGTTCGCGGAGCCCACCGGCGTCATGGCGGCGGTGGCAGCCTCTATCTCATCCTGAAGCGTAAAATTCGCGCGCGCTGACTTTTTCTTAACCTCAATTCATTACCGCGGGAGCGTAGGCGGAGAGTTTCCGCCGCGCGAGGCCCTCCAGGCGAATGACAGCAGGTACTGCCCAGAAGATCAGCAACGCGGTGCTGTCATGTGCCGCGGGGATCGCGTCATTCCTCTTTTCTTTGACCGCGCTCCTCTATTTGACGGCATTCGACCTGAAGATCGTCGCGGCGCTGGTCGCCGGCGCCTTCTGTTTGTTGGTCAGCTACATTGCCTCCGAACGACCCAATAGCGAGAGTGCCCGGGCGTTGTCGGCGTTGAGCGAGCGTCTGCTTGCGGTTGAGGATGGCGACCTGGTTTCGCCTGCACCCCCCTTGGTGCAGCAGACGATGCCCAAGCTCGCTGCGGCAGTCGACAGCTTGTTCGCGGAGGTTCGGGCATCCATCGAAAATGCTCATGCCCTCGGCATGTACGATCCGGTGACGTCGCTTCCCAATCGGCTGCATTTCCGCTCGGAAGCTGACAAGTTGATGAGCGAAGTGCTGGACGACGCCAAATCGGCGATGCTGTTCGTCGACCTCGATCGGTTCAAGATGGTCAACGACAGTCTTGGCCATGCTCGCGGCGACCAGCTCCTGATCATGGTCGCCAACCGGCTGCGGGTCGTCGTCAACGCGGAGTTTACCGGCAGCGCCCGGACCCGCCCGTTGCTCGCACGGCTGGCCGGCGACGAGTTCACCATCTTCTTCCCCGAGATTGGGTCCGTGTCGGAAATCGAACGGGTTGCCCGGCGGATCACGCTCGCAATTTCCGAGCCGTTCGAGCTTTGCTCGCACAGCGTCGATATTGGAGCATCGATCGGGATTGCGATCTCACCCGATCACGGCACCAGCATCGAGGCGCTGATGCGCGCCGCCGACATCGCGATGTACAGCGCCAAGCAGAGCGGCGGCGGTCAGCACTGCCTGTTCGACGCGGCGCTCGCCGCTGAACACCAACAGAAGATCGATACCGAGAAAGCGCTTACCGAGGCCGTCCAGCGCGGCGAGTTCGTCCTGGCGTTCCAGCCGCAGATGAGCCTCGTGACTGGTGAGGTCGCGGGCGCCGAAGCGCTGCTGCGCTGGCACCATCCTCGCGACGGCCTGAGGCTTCCTGGAAGCTTCATCCCCGTTGCCGAGCGCACCGGCCTGATTGCCGAGATTGGCGAATGGGTGCTCGGCGAGGTCGCCGCGACGCTAGGCAATTGGCGCCGGGAAGGGTTCGACGGGAGGCTCGCGTTCAATATCAGTCCGCGACAGGTCGAGCGGCCCGACTTTTTCGCGCGGATGCGCCAGTGCTTCGCTGACGCCGGCGTCCCGCTATCGCTGGTCGAGCTGGAGTTCACGGAAAGCGCCGCCATGGAGGTGAGCGCGACCGTTCTGGAGGAGATCCGCGCTCTTCGCGACGATGGAGTCCGCATCGCCATCGACGATTTCGGAACCGGATATTCGAATATCGCGCGGCTTCGGGCGATGCCGCTCGACCGGGTGAAGCTCGATCCGTCGCTGATCGCGGACATGGAGAGCTGCGAAAAGGCCCGGATTATCATCCAGGCGGTCATCCAGCTGATCAAGGGTGTCGAATGCGAGATTGTCGCGGAGGCGGTCGAGACCGTCTCTCAGGCCGACCTCCTCCGCGCCATGGGTTGCGATACCGTTCAAGGATATGTGTTCGCGGAACCGATGTTCGAGCAGGATTTCCTCGCCTGGACGAGCCGGAGCAGGGGGCGCGACGCGAAGTCGGTCGCCTAAGCCAGCACTTTCCGCACGATCCGCTCGTAAATTCGCGACAACGCGCCGATATCGTCAACCGCCGCGCACTCGCCCACCTTATGCATGGTGGCGTTGGGTAGGCCGAAGTCGACCGCTGGGCAGAGCTGGATGAGGAAACGTCCGTCGGATGTGCCGCCGCTCGTCGAGAGCTCGGGCTTTTCACCGGTTTCTTCTTCGATCGCCTCGACCACCACGTCGAAGAGTGGCCCTGGCGGGGTCAGGAACGCCTCTCCGGAAATCCTCGCGCGGACTTTCGATCCAGGAGCTTCGCGCCCGGCGATCTCCTCGACCATTTTTACAAGGTCGGCTCCGCGGTGGAGATTGTTGAAGCGGATGTTGAGCTGAGCGGTTGCGCTGCCCGGAATGACGTTGCTGGCGCTCGTCGGAGTCGAAATCGCAGTGAACTCTAGGTTCGATGGCGGGAACTGATCGGTGCCGTCGTCGAGGTGCAACGTATCGAGCGCGGCAATCACCCGGGCGAGTGGCGGTACCGGGTTGGTGGCGCGGTGCGGATAAGCCACATGGCCCTGAACGCCCGGCGCTTCGATCCACATGTTGACCGAGCCGCGCCGCCCGATCTTCACCGTATCCCCCAGCCGATCTACCGAGGTCGGCTCGCCGATCAGGATCATATCGGGCCTGATCCGGCGTTCGTTCAGCCACTCGATGATTCGCGGAGTTCCGAAGGTGGAATAGCCCTCTTCGTCGCCAGTGATCAGTAGCGAAAGCGTGCCCTTGCCCGGCTCAATACGCGAGATGGCCGCGACGTAAGCGGCAATCGCGCTTTTCATGTCATTGGCGCCGCGCCCGACGAGCAGGCCATCAACGATCTCACCGGCGAAGGGGTCGCCGTTCCAGCCCTCACCAGGGGGCACGACATCGAGATGACCGGCAAAGCCGAAATGCGGTCCGGCTTGGCCGCGGATTGCGACCATATTCTCGGTCGGGCCGTCGGGCGGTTCTCCCATGATCCAGCGATGGACGGTGAACCCAAGCGGTTTCAGCGCGTCCTCGATCACGTCGAACACTTTACCGCTTGCCGGCGTTACGCTCGGGCAGTTGATCAGCTGGCGGGCAAGCGCGATTGGGTCGATCGGAACGGCCATGCAGCCGCGTAGCAAAGGATGACGCCATGCCCAAGATCGACCTTGATTCCATCGAGCAGGTCAGCCGCACGAGTTACCCCCCGCCGTTCAACCAGGCGGTGGCGGGCCGCTGGTATCGCCGACTGGCGCCGGCCGCCGGGCTGACCGAGTTCGGTGTGAGCCACGTCGTGCTGAAGCCGGGCGCCTGGTCGTCGCAGCGACACTGGCACAATGGCGAGGACGAGTTCCTGGTGATGCTCGAAGGCGAAGCGGTCCTGGTCGAGGACCAGGGTCGGACGGTGCTTCGGCCCGGCGACATGGCCGCCTGGCCGAAGGGCAGGACCAACGGTCACCATCTTCGCAATGAGAGCGACCGCGATTGCTCGTTTCTTTGCATGAGCGGCGGCGCCAATACCGGCGGCGGCTACTCGGATATTGACATGATCTGGACAGCGGAAGGCGGCTTCGCACACCGAGACGGCACGCCGTACGAAGAAGCAAAGCCGCTCGCCTAGGCGGCCTTGCCCGCTTCATACCGGTCAATCACCCACGGCTCGTCCTGAGCCTTGTCGATCCACTCGGCGACATGAGGGTGGGACAGCACGTGCTTCATGTAGATGCCCGCGAAGCTCGGCACCGCGACCCCGTAAGTGATGAAGCGGGTTACCACCGGTGCGAACATCATGTCTGCCGCGCACCAGTCGCCGAACAGGAAGTCGCCCATTCCGCCGAACCGGGCTCTAGCCTGCGCCCACAGCTGCAGAACGCGGTCGATCTCCTCGCGTACTGGTTCGCTGAGCTTCTTCGGCGGAAAACTCTTGCGGACGTTCATCGGCAGTTCGCGCCGAAGGTTGGCAAAGCCCGAGTGCATTTCCGCCGACATGGATCGGGCCACCGCGCGCGCGTCCTCATCCTCCGGCCAGTAGAATGCTGGGCCGTAGCGATCCGCGAGGAACTCGATGATCGCCAGGCTGTCCCAGACGACGATGTCGCCGTCCCACAGGATCGGGACCTTGCCGAGAGAGGGGGCGAACTCGTCGCCTTCGCGGCGCTTGTCCCAGTCCTCATCGAACATCGGGACGACAAGCTCCTCGAACTCTTCGCCCGACTGCTTGCACGCCAGCCAGCCGCGCATCGACCAGCTCGAATAAGCACGATTGCCGATGATCAGCTTGAACAAGCCTCTTCTCCTAGGACATCGCAGCTTCGAGGATCGCGGTTCGTAATTCGGCGATGCCGCTACCCGTTTCGCTCGACGTGGTGAAGATAGTGGGGTGCGCGGCGGGGTGCTTCGCCGCTTCGATCATCGTTGCTTCATAGAGCGCGCCTAGCGCCGATGGTTTCACCTTGTCGCTTTTGGTCAGCACCAGATGATAGCTGACCGCCGCGTCGTCGAGCATTCGCATCATCTCGCGATCGACCTCCTTGAGGCCGTGGCGCGAGTCGACCAGAACCAGGGCCCGTTTCAATGCTGCGCGCCCGCGAAGATAGTCGTTCACGAGGAAGCGCCAGCGCTTCACCAGGTCCTTCGGCGCTTCGGCGAAGCCGTAGCCCGGCATATCGACCAGGCGAATTTGAACCGGCTGCCCGACATCGAAGAAATTGAGCTCCTGAGTCCGTCCAGGCGTGTTCGAGGTCCGCGCCAGCCCGTTGCGGTTGGTCAGCGCATTCAGGAGCGAGCTCTTGCCGACATTGGACCGTCCGGCAAACGCGATCTCGGGCGCTTCGATTTCCGGCAGGAATTTCAATTCGGGCGCGGACTTCAGGAACTCGATCGGCCCGGCGAACAGCTTTCGAGCGCCTTCAGCCAATTCCTGATCCGCTGCCTCGCTCACGTGTGGACCGGGTGCGTATCGCTGAAGTGCAGCCCGTACTTGCGATACAGGAACCATTGCTGTGCCATGGTCAGCAAATTGTTGGTGATCCAGTAGAGCTGCAGCCCCGCCGCGAACGGCGCCATGATGAAGACCAGGAACCAGGGCATGAGCGCGAATATCTGTGCCTGTGCCGGATCCATCGGCTGCGGGTTCAGCTTCATCGACACATATTGCGTCGCTCCGACCAGGATCGGCAGCACGCCGATCGCGAGGAAGGTCGGCGGGGCAAAATGCAGCAGTCCAAACAGATTGACGGGAGTCAGCGGATCGGCCGCGGACAAATCCTTGATCCACAGGACGAACGGCTGGTGGCGCATTTCGACGCTGACCAGCAGAGTCTTGTAAAGTGCGTAGAAGACCGGGATCTGGAGCACGATCGGGAGGCAGCCCGCCGCGGGGTTGATCTTCTCGGCCTGGTACAGCTTCAGGATTTCCTGCTGCTGCCGCTGCTTGTCGTCCTTGAACCGCTCCTGCAGCGCCTTCATCTTCGGCTGGATCTTGCTCATGGCGGCCATCGACTGGAACTGCTTTTGCGCGATCGGGAACATGATCGCCCGGACGATGAACGTCAGGCAGATGATCGCCAGCCCGAAATTCCCCAGCGTGTGGAACAGGAACAGCAGCAGGTCGAAGATCGGGATCATGAACCAGTGGAACCAGCCCCAGTCGATCGCATAGCTGAACTGCGGGATGCCGGCCGCCTGGTAGCGATCCAGCCACTCTTTTTCCTTTACCCCGGCGAACAGGCGCGTTTGGGTGACGGCGGTTTGGCCCGGGGCAACCGTCGAGGGAGCGGATGAATAATCGGCCTGGTAGCCTCCGCTTGGACTCCGGCGAAACTCGCCGTTTGCCGCCCCCTGCGGGATCAACGCGGTGAGCCAATATTTGTCCGTGAAGCCCAGCCAGCCGATGCCGTTGTTGAAGGTCTCACTGGTCCCCTGATCAAGGTCTTTCCAGTTGATGCTGTAGTTGGCCTTGCCATCGAATACGCCGATGGGCCCGACGTGGTTGGTCCACATCGACTTGTCCGCCGACTGTGTGGCGCGGCTGACCAGGCCGATCGGGCGCACCGCAAGCGGCTGTGCCGACGCATTGGTGACGCTCTGTTGAACCGTGAATAGATAGCCGTCGTCCACCGCAATCTTGATCTGGTAACGAGTGCCGTCGACGGTTTGCGTGCTGAGCGTGACCGGATGGCCGGGCGTCAGTGTCGAGCTGTCGGAGGTCCAAATCGTGTCGAGGGTAGGCGCCTGGCCGCTCTGTGCCGTCCAGCCGAACTGCGCGATGTAGGCGTCGGGCGCTCCGAGCGGCGACAGCAGTCGCACCGGTGGCGAATTTTTGGCAATCGTCTGGCGCTGGTCGAGCAGGAGCAG
>DASSIU010000050.1:0-3001 GCA_035691585.1 Sphingomicrobium sp.
CGACAGCGTGATCAGGATCACCTGGACGAGCGATGCCAGGGCCTCTGCCTTGCCGTGGCCGAATCGATGCTCGTGGTCGGCGGGTTGTGCGGCGATGCGCACGCCCAGCAGCACGATCAGGCTGGCGACGAGGTCGAGCCCACTGTCGGCAAGCGATCCGAGCATCGCCATCGAAGAGGTTTGAAGAGCGGCGTAGGATTTGAGCGCGATCAGGACCACCGCCATCGCGATGCTCGCGAGCGCTGCCCGCGCCGTCAGCTTTGCGCGTTGCTCCTGAGTGATCCGGCTGTCGGTCATGGGTACAGCAGGCTTTCGGTCCAGCCGCCGGCCCCGCGCGTGAACAAGCGCCGCTCATGCAGCCGGTGCGGCCGGTCGGACCAGAACTCGATCCGTTCGGGCACGACCCGATAGCCGCCCCAGTGCGGCGGCCGCGGGACTTCCACGTCCTCGAACTTCGCCTTCATCTCGTCGTAGCGCCTCTCGAACTCGGCCCGGCTTGGAAGCGCCCGCGACTGGCTCGACGCCCAGGCGCCGTGCTGCGAATCGCGGCTCCGGGTCGCGAAATATGCGTCGGCCTCTTCGCTCGAGACGAGGCTCACATTGCCCTCGACCCGCACCTGGCGGCGAAGCGATTTCCAATGGAACAGCAGCGCCGCGTAGCGATTGTGCGCCAGTTCCTCGCCCTTCCGGCTGTGCTGGTTGGTGTAGAAGACGAAACCGTCGGGCCCGTGCGCCTTCATCAGGACGATGCGAACCGAGGGCCGCTTCTCCGAATCCGTGGTCGCGAGCGCCATCGCATTGGGGTCGCTCGGCTCGCTGGCCTGAGCCTTCGCGAACCATTCGTCGAACAGCTGGAACGGATCGGTCCCCATCGTGCGTTGGGCCTTAGGCTTGGCCTTGCCGCGACGGCAACCCATCTGGTCAGCCCGGGACTGTTGCGGCATGGGAGGATAATGGCACTCGACCTGTACCAGCGCCTGGGGCTGAAGCGCGGCGCAAGCGAGGCGGAGATCAAGAAGGCCTACCGCAGCCTCGCCAAGCAGCTCCACCCCGACCGCAACACGGACAATCCCGACGCCGCGAGGCGCTTCTCCGAGGTGACTGCCGCCTACGACCTCTTGTCCGACAAGGACAAGCGCGCCCGCTACGATCGCGGCGAGATCGACGAGGAGGGCAATCCGAAGATGCCGTTCGGCGGCGGGTTCGGCGGCTATTCGGCGGGAACGGGCGGCCCGCAGCCGGGCGCGGGGTTCGAGAACTTCAATTTCGGTGGTGCGGAGGGCGCGGACCTGAGCGACCTGTTCGAAGGCTTGTTCGGCGGTGCCAGCGGTGGACGCGCCGGAGGTCCGTTCGGTGGATTCCGCCAGCGTGCCCGAGCGCCACAGAAGGGCGCCGACGTCGCCTATCGGCTGAAGGTGCCGTTCGAGGATGCGGTGGCGCTGAAGCCGCAGCGTATCACCCTCGCCGACGGCAAGACGATCGATTTGAAACTTCCGCAGGGGCTGGAGGACGGAACCCGAATCCGCCTCAGCGGCAAGGGTCAGGAAGGGCCGGGCGGCCGCGGCGACGCCATCGTCACCATCGAGATTGCTCCCCATCGCTTCTATACCCGCGAGGGCAACAACATCCGGCTCGATCTTCCCGTGACGCTCAAGGAAGCCGCGCTCGGCACGAAGGTGAAGGTCCCGACGCCCGAAGGCGCCGTCATGATGACCATTCCCAAAGGTTCCTCGTCGGGGAGGGTGCTGCGCCTCAAGGGTCGCGGCTTTGCAGCCAAGGACGGGAAACGCGGCGACCAGCTGGTGACCGTCGAAATCCACATTCCTTCTGACGACGCCGAGCTGCAGCAGTTCGCCGAAACCTGGCAGGGCGGTGGCAACCCGCGCGCGAGCCTTGGTGTTTAGCGCCCGTCACTGAATGCGAGACCATTCTCCCCAATCGCCCGAAGCCCGCCGCAAGCGCCTCGCGAGCATGCGCGCTGCGTTCGGCACGGAAGTCGAGGAGAAGTTCAAGCCGCGGCTCACCGCCTGGGAGGTGGTGAAGCGGGTGGCGATCGGTGTCTATACCGACGGCTTCATCCATGCCGGCAACCTTGCATATCTGTCGATCGTCGCGCTCTTCCCATTTTTCATCGTTGCGGCGGCGGTGGCTCACCTGCTCGGTCAGAGCCAGGACGCAATGCTGACGGTGACCAACGTGCTGAGGCGGCTGCCGCCCGATGTCGCGGCCACGCTGCGCGAGCCGATCCTGGAAGTGCTGACGGTGCGCACGGGCACCTTGCTGTGGCTCGGTGCGCTCGTCGGGCTGTGGACGGCGACCAGCTTCGTCGAGACGATCCGCGACATCCTGCGCCGCGCCTACGGAGTGAAGTTCTGTGCGCCCTTCTGGGAATATCGCCTGGGCTCGATCCTGCTGATCCTCGGCGCGGTTCTGCTGCTGATGCTGGCGTTCGCGGTGAGCGCGGTCCTGACCCTTGCGCACCAGCTCATCATTCGCTGGTTTCCGCTCGCCCAGGACGTCGCTTCTACCCTCGGGATCTATCGGCTGGTTCCGGCGGTGACGCTCTTCTGCACATTTTACGCCTTGTTCTATGCACTCACTCCGTCGCGCTACCGCAAGTCACGTTGCCGCAAATGGCCAGGCGCCCTGTTCATCACGGCGTGGTGGCTCGGGACCGTCGAGCTGATCGCTCCGGTGCTCAGCCTGTTCGGCGGCTACACCCGCACTTACGGCAGCATGGCGGGAGTGATGATCGCGCTGATCTTCTTTTTCGTGGTGGGCTTGGGGGTGGTGATCGGCGCCGAGCTCAACGCGGCGCTGGCGGAAGGCGGCGCCACCGCGCTAAAGGGCGAGGTCTATACCGGGCCGTACACCGACGAGCTTGAGGTCGAGGAGCCGCAGCCCGGAGAAGATGTCGAACCGGTGTTGCAGAGAGAGGGGCCGCAACTTTGACTGGACTGATGAACGGCAAGCGCGGGTTGATCATGGGCCTTGCCAACGA
>DASSIU010000051.1:0-5494 GCA_035691585.1 Sphingomicrobium sp.
GACATTCCCTGCTCCACAGACCTGTTGGGAGACTTTTGTGCTAGCCGGAGGCTTCAAAACGCCCCATAAATTCGACATGTTCGCCTGGCCGCAGCCGCCTGCATGACGGAGCCGGAATCACTTGCGACGATTGAGGGCGTCGACGAGCACATTCGTCGCCACTCCTATGATCGACTAATCATGCTCTCGGATGGCATCTTCGCGATCGCGACCACTTTGGCCGCCTTGAACGTCCGAATCCCAGCTCATGCCGGGAGCCTCGGCGCACTGCTTCTCGCGAGCGCCCGCAGCTTCATTGCCTATGCCTTAAGCTTTGCCGTCGCAGGCATTTTTTGGATCAGTAATCGCGACCTGTTCGCCCGATTACGCAAGGTCGACACGCCACTAACACTGCTGACGCTCACGTTGCTCAGTTTCATCGCGCTTATCCCAGCGACGATCGGCACGCTCTATCTGCAAGGCGGGGGCGATCCCCAACTGCGCCTTTACGGCCTCGCCATGTTCGCGTGCGGGATCATCAACACTGGCATGTGGGTCTATGCAGCATGCCATCCCGAATTGATGCTCTACGGCGTAAGGAGGCGCGAGCGCTGGGTGCGCGCCGGGTACGCAGCCTCTTTTCCAATCTTGTTCCTGCCGGTTCTCTTGCTGCCGTCGAGCCAATTCGCAATTGTAATGCTGCCGCTGGCCTTTCTCGTCTTCCTCGCCCGGAGAGTGTTGTTGCCGAGGTGGATCGGCGTGCCGATAAGATGAGGAAGGTCACCGATGATCACCCCGATCACTGTCGCTGCACTCCTTTCGATCGCTACTGTCACCATCTGGTGTGGCCTCGCGGGGCGGTCGTGTGCGGGTCTGCTGGAGACGAGCGGTTTGCACGTGCTTAACAAGCGCTAAGTTCCTCTTACCACCCAAAGCGGACATACGATCGTAGGGTAGGGTAATTCATCTATCGTCGAAGTACGACTCGTCCACATGACGATCCGACTCGGACGCCCCAAACACGACGATGTAGCCGAAGCACTTACGCCCGCCGAATGGAAGGTGGCTGAGCAGGTTCGGCACGGGATGACGAACCGCCGCATCGCCTAGCGGATGAGCGTCAGCCTCGATGCGGTGAAATTTCACGTCGGCAATGCGTTATCGAAACTCGGCTTTTCAAGCCGGGAACAGCTGCGGCTTTGGGACGGCGTTGCGAAGGGGACTGCTCTCGACCAGCAAAGGAGACAAGGCATGGACGCGCAGACAGCGGGGGACAGCTACATGATGCTTGGCCAGATTGCTCGCACGACTAGGTGCTTCGACGAGTCCCACGCTTGGTACCGGGAGGTGCTCGGTCTCCCTGAATTATACAGCTTCGGCAATCTCGCCTTCTATGACCTCGGCGGGGTCCGCCTGATGCTCACCGAAGAAGAGGGCGACCTCGCGTCGGAGTCGATACTCTACCTGCGTGTGCCCGACATCCACGCGGCAAAGGCGGAACTTGAAGAGCGCGGTGCGCGCTTCATCAATGCTCCACATTTGATTCATCGCCACCAGGACGCAACAGAGGAATGGATGGCTGCATTTGAAGATAACGAGGGGAGACCCCTGCAGCTCATGACGCAGGTCCGAACAGTCGCCCGATGATAGACGCCGGCTTAAGTGTCCGCTTTCCACCCAGGCAGACACTAGCCTAGGCAGGCTCCATACGCGTCAGCTTGTCACCAGCGATCGCGCTCGACGGAAACGCAGGCTCGCGGCAATACCGCCGAAGCCGAGAAGCATCATAATCCAGCTCGCGGGTTCAGGAACACCGGTCGGCGCGTTGAATGTGAGCGTTGCAGCAAGGCCAAAGCCCGTCGGTCCTGCCGGACCATTCGGTCCGTTGGTCAAGCTGCCGGATATTCCGGTACCCGTGTCGTTCAGGATGAGCAGAAGCACGTTCGATCCCACGAGAAACCCCGAAGTAACATCGATATTCCGTGCTCCATTGGCGTTGAATGTGAAGGGGTCGTTTGTACCATTCGCTGTGAAAACGAAGCTGCCGGCACCGGGGCCAAAAATGCCAGCGTTGTCGATGATTGTTCCATTCAGCTCCAAGACGCATCGGTCATCACACTCGAGGTCGGTGATGTTCAGGTCCGCGCTGGTGAATCCAGCGGGTAGCGTAAAATTGGTGGTCGCCGTCCAATAGGAAGCCCCGCCCGTGTTGCTTCCCGAGCTGCCAAGATTGAGCGTCGTGGCTCCTGCAGTGGACGCGGCTGCGGTGAAGAACGCCACCGTACCAAGCCTTAGGATGATAGCGGGCAGCATAGGGCCCCTCCCTGGATGGTCTGCGGACGAGTTGTTAACAATACATTAACCAACTCGCGCGGTCAAAGGTGCAAAAGCGGTGGACCGAGACTGGCGCGAACGCACTTGATCGCGTTGACCATCGTCGTGGCGCGAACCTTTCCATAAAGCAGTAAAGCCGCGCTCAAGCCAGTGCATCAGCTTCCCACCCATTGCAGACATTTGGCGACTGCCGAAAAGCGCCGCTAAGTTTGAGCGGGCTCTTCCATGCCGTACTTCCGCTTTCCATCCAAAGCAGACACCTGAAGACGCGCGCTAAATCAGCTCCACCCACGTCGGCGCGTGGTCGCTCGCTTTCTCCTCTCCCCTCGCCCACTTGTCGACGCCGGCGCCGGTGAGCCGGTCGGCCGCTTCGGGCGAGCAGAGCAAATGATCGAGGCGGAAGCCGAGGTCGCGCTGCCAGCAGCCCGCCGTGTAGTCCCAGAAGGTGTAGAGCTTGGGCTCGCTCGGGTGGAAGGCGCGCAACGCGTCGATCCAGCCCTGGTGGACGATCCGCCGCCATACCTGGCGCGCCTCGGGCTGCATCACGGCGTCATGCTGCGTCGCGCGGACGGAGAAGACGTCGCGGTCTTCGGGCACGACATTCCAGTCGCCGCACAGCACCGCCGGGCGCTCTTCCTCCAGCAGCTCGGCGGCCCTAGCGCAGAGGCGCTCCGCCCAGCGGATCTTGTAGTCGAACTTTTCCGTCCCGACCGGGTTGCCGTTCGGCAGATAGAGCGAGCCGACGACGATCCCCTTGGCCTCCGCCTCGATATAGCGGCTGTGCGTGTCGTCGGGACCGCCGGGAAGACCCATTCGGCGCAGTTCCGGCACGTCGCCTTTCGCCAGGACCGCGACTCCGTTGAAGCCCTTTTGCCCGTGCCACACGGCGCCGTACCCCGCCGCCTCGATGTCCGCGATCGGCAGCGACTCGTCGGCGCATTTCAGCTCCTGCAAGGCGACGATGTCCGGCTGCTCGCGGCCGAGCCATTCCAGCAGTCGCGGGAGCCGGGCGCGGATACCGTTGAGATTGTAGGTGGCGAGCTTCATGGCGTAGCGATTAGCGACGCACGCTCGCGTCGTCATGCTGAACTTGTTTCAGCATCCATGCCGGAAAAGTTCCGCGCCCGTGGAGAAATGGACCCTGAAACAAGTTCAGGGTGACGGTTAAACGGAAAAGCTGGACCCGCAGCCGCAGCCGGACTGGGCGTTGGGGTTGGTCACGCGGAAGGTGGCGCCGCCGAGGTCTTCGACGAAATCGACCGCCGAGCCCTTGACCAGATCGAGGCTGACCGGGTCGACGACGAGCTTCACGCCGCCGGTTTCGACCACTTCGTCGTCGATCTCGGGATCGGGTGCGAGCTCAAACTTGTAGGTGAATCCGGCGCAGCCGCCGCCATCCACCGCGAGCCGCAGGATCGCCGGCTTCTGCTGCCGCTCCGCGATCCACGCGACGCGCTTGGCGGCGTTCTCGGTCAGGCTGATTTGAGGCTCGCTCATGCACGCGAGATAGGAAGTGCCGCCCTCGGCGGCAAGGAACCGCTTAGTGCTGCCCGCCGGTGGGGCCGCCCATCGCCACCGCGTCCATCGACGCCGCACCCGAACGGCGCTGCATGGCAAGCACGTAATCGGTCGACTTCATGAAGGGGATGGGGTTCACCGCGCGCCCGTCGATGCGGACTTCGTAGTGCAGGTGGTTGCCGGTCGAGCGGCCGGTCGAGCCCATGCGGCCGATCTGCTGACCGCGGGTGACGTGATCGCCGGCCTGAACGATGATCGCCGACATGTGGCCGTAGCGCGTGGTGATCCCGCGGCCGTGATCGATCTCGACGAGGTTGCCATAGCCGCCGCTGTTCCAGCCGGCTCGGAGCACGGTGCCGTCGGCGGTCGCGTAGATCGGCGTCCCATAAGCGCCCGCGAGGTCGATTCCGGGGTGCATCGCGGCGCCGTGCTCGAACGGGTCCGAGCGCACGCCGAAGCCGCTGGTGAAGGAAACGGTCGTCCTGACCGGCTTGTCGGACGGAATCGCGATGACTCCGTCCTGCAGCTGGTCCAGCTTCTTCCAGCTGTCGAACAACGTCTTGAAGGTCGAGTTGCCGGCGCTTTCGAACGGGCCGCCCATGCCCTCATGGCTGCCGACCCGGGCGGGTGCGATGCCGAGCCGCTTCAGTTCCGCGGCGGTGACCTGGTAGCGGACGTCGAGCGCCTTTGCGACCAGCGCCGCCTGCTGCAGCTGAGCCTCCTCGACCCGGGCGAGCGGACCGCCGCTGGCAACCCGGCCGGCCTCGGCGGCGGCAACCATCTGCGGATCGATCTTCTGACCGGCAAGTGCGGCTTCGATCAGCGCCTGGCGCTGCTCGATCATCCGGGCGCGGGCTTCGGTCGCCGCCGGGAGGCTCATCGTCACGCTGGCCGCCCGTGGACGGGTGATCAGGCGCGCCGTGGCATAGCTGGCCCAGGCAACGAGCCCGAGCAGCATCAAAAAAAGCACCGCCTGGAGCGGTGCCGAAATGCGGAAGCGACGGAGCTTGGAGCCGTCGTGGATAAACAAGTCGCGGTCGCGAAACAGGCCCGTCGTTGCGGCCAATACTTGCGTCATGCGATCCCGCTCCAAAATCAGCACGGCGCGTCGAGGCGCGTCGTAAAGTCCGTTTCTGAAAGGAGCTCCCCAGCCCCTGCCGACCACGCGGATTGCCCCACCGCGTATTGGCGTCAGCAACACTGCTTTCGGATGGTTAACAAATTCAACCTTCGGTTTCGCGTCCCGGGACGAATCGTCCGCTGGGCACGGTGAACCGTTCAAATCACCCGCAACGGGGCACGATTCGAGCAAATTCAATCTGTTGTGCGGCGCACCATCGGCGAAAACGATTCGCAGGCGAATCTTTCGCGCTGGCTTGCGGGTGCCGCAATCGCCCTTACAACGGGCTCCGGGCCACGCCGTCCCAACGCGGCGCGAGCTCTCTGGAAGGAGAGTGACATTGACCGAAGCGACTGAAGCCACACCCGAGGTGCGCCCGGTAAAATACGGCGCAAAACCCCAGACCAAGCCGGCTCGTCCCTATTTCTCGTCCGGGCCCTGCGCGAAACCGCCGGGCTGGAGTCCCGAAAAGCTGGATACCTCCGCGCTCGGCCGGTCGCATCGCGGCACGGTCGGGAAGGCGAAGCTACGGGACGCAATCGA
>DASSIU010000052.1:0-8042 GCA_035691585.1 Sphingomicrobium sp.
AATAGAGCGGCAGCGCCGCTCGATTGGGCCCGGCTCAGGTCAGGAGCTGGCGCCGTCGTGGGGTCAGCCCTGGCGAGCCTTGAACCGCCGGTTCGTCTTGTTGATGACGTAGGTCCGGCCGCGGCGGCGGATGACCCGGCAGTCCCGGTGGCGCGCCTTAAGCGACTTCAATGAATTGCGAATCTTCATGGCCGGGAGCCTGCCTCGTTCTCTCTTCAAATCACGTTGTTGGATAGGTCCAAGGACCGGCGGCTCCCCTAGAGAGAGCCCGGCGCCAAGTCAAGAAGTTGGCACTTTTCGGGCCGTTCTGTTGTTTCTCGCCGATGCTGCTCAATATTTTGTTGTGCATCGCCGGGTTGGTCCTGGCCGGGATGGTGCTCAGGGACGTGTTCGATACGGTCGTCGTACCGGGCGGCAGCACGACAGCGCTGAGGATCGCGCATCGGCTCATCCGGGTCATGCTGCCCGTGTGGAAGCAGGTGCGCGGCCGCCGTCGCGGACTGTCCACGGCCTTCGCCCCATTCATGCTCGTGTCTTCGTTCATTGTCTGGATGGCGCTTCTGGCGCTGGCCTTCGGGTTGATGGCCTTCTCCGCCCGGGACCATTTTCAGCCACCGCTGAAAGGTTTCGGGGAAGCCGTGTATCTCGCCGGGAGCTCGCTCGTGACCGTCGGCCTCAGCCAGGTGAATCCGGCAGGGCTTGCGCGGTGGGTGATTCTCGGCGCCGGTTTCTGCGGGCTTGCCGTCATGACGATGGCGGTCACCTATTTGCTCGAAGTCCAGAACAGCGTCTCGCGACGCGATACCGGGATCATCAAGCTCAATACCTCAGCCGGCGACCCCCCTTCGGCGCTGACCATGCTCGAGCGCTTCGGGGCCTTGCGCAATCGACAGGCGCTTCGCGGTTTGCTCGAGGAGGCGCGAACGTGGTGCGCGACCGTGCGGCAAAGCCACTCCTCGCATCCCTCGCTGATCTATTTTCAGTCGATTGGCACGGGCTCCGGCTGGCCGGCGGCTCTCGGCGCCGCGCTCGACCTCGCCTTGATCGCCGAGCACCTGATCGATGACGACGGTCTCTATGGCCCCGCCGTCCTGCTCCGCGAGGAAGGGACGCGCATGGCGCGTGAACTGGCGCGGCAAGTCAACGTCGAGCCAAAGCCCGTTCACACCGAGGCGATAGAGCTCGAGCAGGTGGAAAAGCGGCTGGCGGGCAGCGGTTACCCGATCCGTCAGAGCCGCAACCTTGATACAATGGCCGCCCAGCGGTCCGATCACATGAGTTGCGTCAACGCGCTCGCCGAACATCTCGGCCGGCCGACGACGGTCCTCCTGCGCCAGAGCTAAGGCCTAGCGCAGAACCATCTTGTCGCCTTCGATCTTCACGCTGGCGAATTTGTCGAGAAAGCTCTGGCCGAGCAGTGACTGGCCGCCGCTACTCAAGACCACAGCCGGGACGCCCTCCACCGTCTTTCCACCGAGCGTAACCCGGTCGAGGGAGACCTGCTCGCCTTTGACCACGCCGTCGGCCCCTTGGCCAACGACGTCGTTCATTCCGATGGAGGTGGCGATGCCCGCCGCGCGCGCATCGTCGCGCGAAAGCGCGATGACCGTCGCGCCGGTATCCACGACCATATGCACCGGCGCTCCGTTGATCTGCACGTCGGCGTAGAAATATCCATTGGAATCGCGGGTCAGCTCTATCTCCTGGTCGAGCGCGTTGATCGATTGCGAGCCGGCCCGGCTCTGAACGGGGGCCGACTCAGCGACATCCTCGCTGTGAACGGCGACGGTCGTTCCGTTCGGTTGAGGCGCGCCAGTATGGAGGTCGCGGCCGAACATCGCGACCGCGAAGCCGACCAGGAGCGCGACGAAGATGTACGTCCGCAGCATGCACCGACCTTAGGCGCGGCACGGTAAAGAACGCCTTAGCGCGAGAGGTCGGGCAATTTCTCGATCACCGCCCTATCAGCGAACGTGCATCCGTCACGACTAGTTTATTCGTCATCGTCGCCTTCTGCGGTGCTGGCGGATGCCGCCGTCCCCTGTTCAACCGCCAGCTCGGGCTTGCGTTCGATTGGGGGGAGATGCGCGGCGGCGAGGCGGGTGTTCAGTGGCGGGAGGTCCGTTGAGAGTGTTTGGTCGAGCGCCGCGAGTTCTCGGTCGAGGCGCTGCGACAGGTCACCGAACACCGCATAGTCCTGTGCCGTCGGCGCCGCTTCCCCATCCTCCACTACGCTGGCGAGCGCGGCGAGCTTGTTGTTGAGCATGATTGGGTAATTGAGTGGATCCTCGTCGCTGCGCAGCTGCGTCTGGTAGATGCGGCCCTCGATCGCGCCCAGCTTCTGTTGAAGTTGCTCGGCCGAGCGGCGAATCGCGGGGTCGCTCGTCTTCTTCAGAGTCGCCTCGATCTGCGCTCGCAGGCCCCGGACCAGCAGCACCGCGTCGTTTGCCTGGCTGACCTTCGCGTCAATCTGGCTTGCGAGGTCGAATTGCTTCTGCAGGTCGGCCTGGCTGACGCCCTTCACGCGGGGATCGAGGCGAACTTCGGCAGGCACCACCTGCGCCTGCCCATCGACCGTGAGGCGCACCTGATATTGGCCGGGGAGCGCCCGGGGCCCGCGGTTCTCGGCCGCCCACAGGACCATCCCTTTGAACTCGGTGAAGCCCGGATAATGCATGTCCCAGGTATAGCGGTTGAGGCCCGGCTTGATGGTCGGCTTCGGAATCGGCTTGGACCCTGAATCGTCACCGGCGGCGGCGTCCTCACCCTCTTTCTTGGGCTTCTCCGCCGCGCCCGTGAAGCTCCGGATCACCTTGCCCGACGAATCGAGGATATCGATCGTCAGCTTGGCCGGGATTTTGGCGAGATAATAATCGATGATCACGCCCGGATCGACGCCGCTCACCGCCGGAGCGGGCCTGAACAAATGGAGCGACTTGTTCCCCGTTCCGGCGTTCAGCTGGCGAAGCACGTCGATATTGTCGAGTACCCAGAAGGATCGGCCGTGGGTCGCGATGACCAGGTCATGGTCGGTGACCGCGAGGTCCGCGACCTGGGTCACCGGCAGGTTGCGCTGCAGCTTCTGCCAGCTGCGCCCATCGTCGAAGCTGACCCACACTCCGCGCTCGGTCCCGAGATACAGCAGCCCCGGCCGCACCGTGTCCTCGCGTATGCTGTGCAGGACCTCGTCCGCCGGGATCCCATTGGCGATCGATGTCCAGTGCTTGCCGTAGTCGGTGGTCTTGAACAGGTACGGCCGCATGTCGTCGAGCAGGAACACCTGGCCGGCGAGGAAGGCGGTCCCGGGCCGCGAGGGCGAATCCTCAATTGTCGTAATCTTCAGATATTTGGGGAAAATCTTCGGAGTGACGTTCTCCCAAATTCGGCCGTTGTCGCGCGTGATGTGGACGAGGCCGTCGTCGGAACCCGCCCAGATCACGTCCTTCTCGAGCCGCGACGGAGTCAGCGCGAACACGGTGCCGAAGGTCTCGACCCCGGTCTGGTCGAGCGTGATCGGTCCGCCCGAGGGGCCCAGCGTCGCCGGATCGCTGCGGGTCAGGTCGGGACTGATCTTCTCCCACGACTGTCCGCCGTTGCTCGTCCGCCAGACATGCTGCGAGGTGACGTAGAGCGTGGCCTTGTCCTGCGGATCGAACACGATCGGATAGGTCCACTGAAACCGCTCGGGGATGTCGATCGCCGAATAGCCCATCGGGTTGTCGGGAACGACATTGATCGCCCGCTCCTGCCCGTTCGAATAGTCGAACCGGTCGAGTTCGCCGCCGTAGCTTCCGGTATAATAGATGTTCGGGTCCCGCGGATCGTTGGCGATGTAGCCGCTCTCGCCGCCGCTAACCGAGAAGCCGTATTGGCCGCCGAGCACGTTCATGTGCTTCCAGTCCTTGCTCGGAACGCAAATGCTCGTGTTGTCCTGCTGGGCGCCGCAGACCAGGTAGGGAAAATGACCGGTGATCGTCACCCGGTAGATCTGCGCGGTCGGATATTCCTCCTTAGTCCAGGTCTCGCCGCCGTTGACGCTGACATTGGCCCCCCCGTCATTGGACTCGATCATCCGCTGGCTGTCGTTGGGAGCGAGCCACAGATCGTGGTTGTCGCCGTGGGTCACCTTGATCTTCTTCGGGAAGGTCTTGCCGCCGTCGTCGGAGCGCCAGAAGTTGACGTTGGTGACGTACACCCGGTCCTTGCTCTTCGGGTCGGCGAAGACATGCGTGTAATAGAAAGCGCGCTGCCTCAGGTCCCGGCTGTCGTTGGTCCGCTTCCAGGTCGCTCCGGAATCGTTTGAGACGAACACTCCGCCGTCGCGGTTCTCGACGATCGCATAGACTCGACTATCGTCGACCGGAGAAACGCTGACCCCGATCTTGCCGTCGATTCCGCCAGGCATTCCGGGGTTGCGAGTCAGCTCCGTCCAGTGCTCGCCCCCGTCGACGCTCTTGAACAGGCCGCTGCCCGGCCCGCCGGAGCTCATTCCCCACGGCTTGCGCCAAGCCTCCCACAGCGCCGCGTAGATGACCTTTGGGTTTTTGGGATCGATCGAAATGTCGACCGCCCCGGTCTTCGGGTCGCGATAGAGGACCCTGCGCCAGGTCGTGCCGCCGTCCGTGCTCTTGTAGACTCCGCGGTCGGGGCTGGCGCCGCTATATTTGCCGAAGCCCCCGACGAAGACAGTGTTGCAGTTGGTCGGGTCGACCCGCACCCGCGAAAAGTTCTGGACATCCTTAAGCCCGATGTTCTTCCAGCTCTTGCCGGCATCGGTCGACTTATAGACTCCGTTCCCGGGCATGATGTTGCCGCGAAGCTCGGTCTCGCCGGTGGTGAAATAGACCACGTCCGGATTGGCCTCGCACACCGCGACGCCGCCCACTGCCGAATTGTCGACGCCCTTGTCGGTGACCGGCTTCCAGCTGACGCCGCCGTCCGTGGTTTTCCACAGGCCGCCGCCGACAGCGCCGAAATAATATTCCATCGGTCGCGCCGCGCTGCCCGCCACCGCGATCGAGCGTCCACCGCGGTTCGGTCCGATGTTCCGCCACTTGAGGCCGGTGAGATAGCTCTCATCGACCGCGTAGGGCGCCGTGGGAATATTGTGCTCGATCTGCGCGAGCGCGGGCGCCGTCGAAGCAAGCAGCAGGACATGAAACGCACCAAGACGAAGCTTCATCGCGGCGACCCTCTCCCCGGAACCGGCGCATCGCGGACGCGAGCGTCGGACCTGGAGGCGTAAGAGCAGCGTTGAAGCTCGTCAAACCGCGGTTTGCCTGATGCGCTGCGGGACACTATCAGCCCCGGCAAACAGCCCCAAAGTTCAAGAAGGTCCAATGTCTCTCACCATTTCCAGCTCGTTCGATGCGGGCAACATTCGCGTCGTGAAGCAGGACGGCGACAGCGCCGACCTTGAGATCGTCCACGATCACATGAGCGACTTCTATCAGTGGTTTTATTTCCGCGTCGCGGGAGCGGCGGGGCGGGAGATCACGCTCAGGATCACCAACTGCGCGGGCTCCGCCTATCCCAACGGCTGGCCCGACTACAAAGGCGTGATGAGCCTCGATCGCGAGCAATGGGTGCGGATCACCGACACGAGCTACGCCAACGGCGTCCTGACGATGAAGCTGACGCCGCCGCAAGACCCGGTATGGATCGCTTACTTCGCCCCTTATTCGATGGAACGTCACCACGACCTCGTGACCCAGACGGCGGCCCTTGCCGATGTTGGCTACGCCTCTCTCGGCAAGAGCCTCGACGGACAGGACATCGACTGTTTGACCATCGGCGAGGGGCCGCTGAATGTCTGGCTCTACGCTCGCCAGCACCCGGGCGAGAGCATGGCCGAATGGTGGATGGAGGGTGCGCTCGAGAAGCTCACCGACGAGGACGATCCGATCGCCAGGGTGCTGCGCAAGGAATGTACCTTCCGGGTCGTCCCCAACATGAACCCCGATGGATCGCGGCGGGGGCACCTTCGGACCAATGCCGTGGGCGTGAACCTCAACCGCGAATGGCATGCGCCCTCGACGGAGAAGAGTCCTGAGGTCCTCTGCGTCCGCAATGCGATGGACGAGGTGCCGCCCGATCTCGCGATGGACATCCACGGCGATGAGGCGATCCCAGCCAACTTCCTTGCCGGGTTCGAGGGCATCCCGTCGCTCACCGAACGGCAGCTCAAGCTGTTCAACCTGTTCGGCGAGACGCTCGAGCGCATCTCCCCCGACTTCCAGCGCAGTCAGGGCTATGAAATCCCCGCGCCGGGCAAGGCCAACATGTCGATGTCCACGACCCAGCTCGCCGAGCGCTACGGCTGCGTCTCGATGACCCTGGAAATGCCATTCAAGGATAATTTCGATTTGCCCGACGAGGTCTATGGCTGGTCGCCGCAGCGCTCCAAATATCTCGCATACGCCTGCCTCGATGCGCTCCACGCGGTCATTCCCGAGCTCAAGGCGGCAAAGACGCAAAAGGCGACGCGCGAGAAGGTCGAGGCCTGATGCCGACCCTTGTCCTGCTGCGGCACGGGCAGTCGCAGTGGAACCTGGAGAACCGTTTCACCGGCTGGTGGGACGTCGACCTAAGCGACCAGGGCATCGAGGAAGCGCGCGCCGCCGGGCGGCTAATGTGCGGCAGGGCCCTGAACTTCGACTGCTGCTTCACCAGCGTCCTGACCCGCGCCATCCGGACGCTCCACCTCGCGCTTCGCGAGATGGACCAGCTGTGGGTGCCGACCGCCAAGGACTGGCGCCTGAACGAGCGCCACTATGGCGCGCTCACCGGCCTCAACAAGCAGGAGACGATCGAAAAGGTCGGGGCCGAGCAGGTCAAGATCTGGCGCCGCTCCTACGACATCCCGCCCCCTCAGCTGGAACCGGACAGCCCCTACGCCGTGAACGGGGACCGCCGTTATGCCGGAGTCGATGTCCCCCGCACCGAAAGCCTCAAGGACACGATCGCGAGAGCGCTGCCCTATTACGAGGCCGAGATCGCCCCCGCGCTGAAGGCCGGCAGGCGAGCTCTGGTCGTCGCCCACGGGAACAGCCTGCGCGGGATCATCAAATATCTGTCAAACATCAGCGACGACGAGATCGTCAGCCTGGAGATCCCGACGGGAAAGCCGATCGTCTATGACCTGAACGACGATCTATCGGTCGTGCGGCGATATTATCTGGACGAGGCCTAGGCCGCGGCCTTCCGCCGGTACATAGCCTCGTCGGCGCGCTCCATGACCGCTTCGGCGGTGTCGAGCGCATCGATCATTCCGACTCCGATCGCGACGCTGAGCGGCAGCGCCTCGCCGTCGTGGAGCACTTCGCAGCTGGAAATCTGCTCGATCAGGCGCGCGGCCGTCTCGTGAGCCGCATCGGCATCCGAGCTTTCGAGCAGGATCCCGAACTCGTCGCCGCCGATTCGCGCAACCACGTCACTGTGGCGCACGCCCTTCGACAGCAGGTTCGCGACCTGGATCAGCGCCTCGTCGCCGGCGCGATGGCCGAGCGTGTCGTTGATCATCTTCAGCCCGTCGACATCGACGAACAGCATCGCCGCGCTAATCCCGTAGCGATCGACTCGGGCGATCAGCCGGTCGAGCTCGCGCATAAACCCGCGCCGATTCGGAAGATTGATGAGCGAATCCTGGTGCGCCAGCTGATCAAGCTGCGCCACGCGCTCCTGCAAGCGCGCGACTTTCCCTCTTAACAGACTGATCTCCTCGATCAGCCGATCACGATCGTCGACGTCCACGACGTCGCCTGGTTGGTCAGACATTGCCCCTGAGCCTCTGCCCTCGTCTGTATGCTCACTCATAGCGCGATTCCATCGCCCTGAAAACGCAGGAAACTTGCGACATGCGAGTCACAACCGATTCGCACCCGTAAAGCTCCGATTGCCTAGGCAGAATCGCCCCCCTAAACGACCGCTTTCCTACAACTGCTTCAAGGCGGGACAATGACGGAGCCGCTGGTCGGCATCATCATGGGCAGCAGCTCCGACTGGGAGACGATGCGCCACGCCGCCGAGACCCTCGACAAACT
>DASSIU010000053.1:0-4720 GCA_035691585.1 Sphingomicrobium sp.
TCTTGTGGCGGCCTTTTTGGGTCACGGACTTGCGGATGGATTCGCGGTAGCCGACGGTCGGCGGGTGACTCTTCACCTCGACTCCGTACCGGCGCTTGAGGCGCGCCAGCACCGTGTTCAGATGCTCGTCATTCACCCCCCTGAGGCGGATCTCGTGATTGGCGTCGTCATGCTCGATGACCAGCGCCGAATCCTCTTCGCCGAGGCGATGCAGCGCGCCTGACAGCTTGACGTCGTCCTTGCGGTCGGCGGGTTCGATGGCGATCGCACAGTTGCGGGCGGGATAGTAGAGCTCGATCGCCGGTGGCAGCTTGCCAGCGCCGAGCCATTGGCCGGCGTTCACCGTGTCGATCTTCGCGACGGCGACAATATCGCCGTCGCGCGCCTCGCTGACCTTCGTCGTCTTCTCGCCCTGGACCTTGAACAGTGACCCGACCCTTGCGTGCTCGCCGCCGTCGGCCTTGAGGTCCGATCCCTCGGCGATCCGGCCACCGAGCACTCGAGACAATGCGAGCCTGCCGATCGAGCCATGGATGACCTTGAACACGTAGAGAGACGGGTCGGAAACGCTCAGGCGGTTCGCGGTCATCTGCGGCGCCGGCGCCTCGTGGCGCATTGCTTTCAACAGGCGCCGAACGCCCCAGGAGCTGCTGGCCGAGCCGAACAGTAACGATACGCCAAGATTGTCCCCGGTCTCGCGCGCAAGGTCATGTAGGATCTTCTCGCGGTCGGGAGCCTGGTCCATCAGCAATTGCTCGAGGAGCTCATCGTCGTGATCGGCGAGCTGCTCCAGCATGTGCGTGCGTGCCTCGATCTCGCGATCATGGAGATTGGACGGGATCTCAACCCGCTCCGACGCCTGGCCGGCGCGATATTTGAACGCATATTCGAGCGCGAGGTCGACGAAACCGCTGACCTTCTCACCGTCCCAGATCGGAATCTGGCGGGCGATTAGCGGCGACACGCTCATCGGCTGAAGCGCGGTCAGAAGATCGCGAATTCGGCCGTGGGCCTGGTCGATGCGGTTGACGAAGATGAGATGCGGGATTCCGAGTTCATCGAGCGCGCGCAGCGCCGGGGCGGCCAGCGGCGCTCGGGCCGGATCCGGGTCGACGACGACGATCGCAACGTCGGCAATCGCCAGTGCCTTGGTTCCGTCGGCCGCGAATCCAACTGAACCGGGAACATCGATGATCGCGAAATCGTCGCCGAGATACTGGAAATTGTAGAGGTTCAATTCCGTCGACCCGCCGCGCTGGCGTGCTTCAGGGCTCGAATCGCCGATGCTGGAGCCGTTGATTGTCGATCCCAATCGATCGGTGGCGCCGGCTGCAAACAACATCGCCTCGGCAAGGCTGGTCTTTCCTGCGCCGGCGGGTCCCACCAGCGCAATTACTCGGGTGCCTTTGGATGGTTGTCCGGCCATGCGAATCTCCCTTCGTGCCGTTGCAGGCGCGCGAGTCGCACAGAGAGGCGCTCGGGCGCCGTTCTGGAAACCTCCACCGTCCGCCTGTTTTCGCCGCTTGGCAAGAGGGGAACAGCTTGGCCCGCCCGAGGTTGGGCCGCCGAGGGAGAGAGATGATGGCGAGTGCCGCGGAGCGACCCGCCGGGCCTCAAAGTGATGAGGGCAGGGGAGCCGAGACTCCGGCACAGATTCCTGCGCCAGGGTGGAAGGAGATCGCCATCCGCACGTGGAAGGAGTCGTCGAAAGACAATGTCTCGATCGTCGCCGCCGGTGTAGCCTTTTATGGCTTGCTGGCGATGGTCCCGCTGCTCGGAGCGACGGTCCTGACTTATGGCCTGATCGCCAGTCCGCAGACCGTCCTTCACAATGTCCAGTCGCTGGCGACCAGCCTCCCCAAGGACATTGCCAAGCTGATCGGCGATCAGCTGATGAATGTCGTCAAGACCTCCGGCGACAAGAAGGGGCTCGGCCTGGTCATTGCGATCGCGGTGGCGCTGTGGGGCGCACGCAATGCGGCGAGTTCGCTGATCACCGCGCTCAACATTGCCTACGAGCAAGAGGAGAAGCGCGGGTTCGTCGAGGTGACCTTGCTGGCCCTGGCGATCACCATGGCGGCGGTGGCGCTGGGCATCGTCGGCGCGTTCGTGATCGGCCTGATGGCGCAGTTGCAGGCGTTGCTTCCGAGTCTGGGGCCGGTCGGCGTGATTGTCGGCAAAGTGCTCGCCTACGTGATCCTCGCAGCCGCCGCCGCGGCGGCGGCTGCGACGCTGTACCGCTACGGTCCTTCGCGCGCGAAGACGAAGTGGACCTGGATTACGCCAGGATCGGCCTTCTTCGCGATCGGGTGGGTCGTCTTGACCCTGGGTTTCGGTTTCTACGTCTCGCGCTTCGGCAAATATAACGTAACCTACGGCTCGCTTGGCGGCGTGATCGTCTTCATCACCTGGCTCTATCTCTCGAGCTTCATCCTGCTGTTCGGCGCCGAGTTTAATTCCGAGGTGGCGGAGCAGGCGGACCGCGAACCGAATACAGACAAGGCCGACCGCGAGCCCGACCAATCTGCCGACCCCGACCATCAGATCGGCAAGCATCTCGCCTCGGCGGACAAGGATGATGGTCACGAGCATCCATATCTGGTCGCTCGCGCAACCAATCGAGCCGCGTCGCTCGCCGGCATGCGCAAGGTGGGGATGGTCTCCGCCGCGCTGTCCACGCTTGGTCTGTCGCTACTCCGCAAGCGAGGACGCGAAGCCGCGGGGGCAGCGCTGCTTGCCGGGGCTGTGGGCCTCTCCCTGCTAAAGCGCAGGGACTGACGGGCCAGGCCGGGCATTGTCCGGCATGTTTTCGTCGATCGCTTTTGCGATTAGTTTGAAGCAAGCGGAGGGGGCTACATGCACGTGCACCTGCCGAAGGCGTTTCACGGCTGGCGTGAGCTCGCCAAGGAAGTCGGGATCATCGTTCTCGGCGTGTTGATCGCGCTCAGTTTCGAGCAGCTCGTGCAGATCTGGCACTGGCGCAACGAAACGAGGATGACTCGGCAGGAGCTCGCCAGTGAGCTTTCATACGATGCGCTATTCGCGGGAGAACGCGTTGCTATCGAGGAATGCCTGCGTGACCGAATCAAGGATTTGACGGCTAAGCTCAACAACGCGGGCGGTCATTGGACTGCGGACCCGATGGTTTTCGGCAAGCCACGCAAGGCAATCGCCGGGAACGTTTTGGTGACCGGCATACCGATGGCGTACCGCGCGCCTCAAAGACCCTTCCTTTCGGACGGCTGGGAAACCGCCAAATCGTCGGCCGTCCTCGACCATATGGGTCGCGACGACATTCATGATTTCGAGTTCGCTTATAAAGGAGTCGGCGAAATCCGCACGCTCGAGGATGAGGAAACTTCGCTCGAGCCACAGTTAAGCTTCCTGAGTTTCGATCAGAATCTGGATCCGCAGTCCAGGGTGCAGGCGCTAGTCGTCCTCGCGCGGCTCGACCTGTTGAATAGCGACATCGCGTTGATCGCCAGACAGATGCTGGCAGGCATTCGTTCGATGGACCTGCAACTCGGGATGCTGAGGCGATTGAAGCGCGTTCAGACGTTCGAGCAGTCGCAACGCAACCTCATGCAAGAGGATCGCGATCGGTTCGGCGGCTGCGTCCGTCCGGCACCGCCGGCCTGAGGCCGATCAGGCCGCCGGAAGTAGTCGGCGTTCCCCTGCGAGGCGAAGCAGTGCCGCCTGCAGCTTCTCAAACGCGCGTACCTCGATCTGACGGATACGCTCGCGGCTGACGCCATAGACCTGGCTCAGCTCTTCGAGGGTCTTCGGTTCATCTGCGAGGCGACGTTCCATCAGGATGTGCTTTTCGCGGTCGTTGAGGTTCTCGAGCGCGCTGACGAGCAGGTCGTGGCGGACCTGGCTTTCCTCGTCCTCGGCCAGCAGCTCGTCCTGCAGCGGGCCGCTGTCGACGAGGAAATCCTGCCATTGACCCTCGCCGCCCTCATCGCCCTTCAATGGGGCGTTGAGGCTGGTGTCGCCGCCCATGCCCATGCGGCGGTTCATGGAGACGACCTCTTCCTCGCTGACCCCGAGGTCGGTCGCGATCTTGGTTACGTCCGCCGGCTTGAGGTCGCCCTCCTCGAACGCGTCGATTTGGTTCTTCATTCGGCGGAGGTTGAAGAACAGCTTCTTTTGCGCCGCCGTGGTGCCCATTTTCACGAGGCTCCAGGAGCGAAGGATGAATTCCTGGATCGAGGCGCGGATCCACCACATCGCATAAGTCGCTAGGCGGAACCCCCGATCGGGCTCGAACTTCTTCACGCCCTGCATCAGGCCGATATTGCCTTCGCTGATCAGCTCGCTGACCGGTAGCCCATAACCGCGGTAGCCCATGGCGATTTTGGCAACCAACCGGAGGTGCGAGTTGACGAGCTTCGCTGCAGCTTCGGTGTCGCCGTGCTCCCGCCAGCGCTTGGCGAGCATATATTCTTCCTCTGGGCTGAGGATCGGGAATTTCTTGATCTCCGCGAGATAGCGGTTGAGTCCGGCCTCCCCACCGGACGCGGGGAGCGAGACGATCCCTTTCTTGGTAGCCATTTTCTTCCGTCTTCTCCCTTTTGCGAGGGCGGCTCCGCGGCGCCCTAGCGAGTTAAATCCTATACACCAAGCGCGTTGAACAGTTCCTGCATGTCGGGTGGCATGGGACTGGAGAACGATAGCCTGTGCTTGGTCACCGGATGGGTGAATCCAAGCTCGGCGGCGT
>DASSIU010000054.1:0-4109 GCA_035691585.1 Sphingomicrobium sp.
GTAATGTGCGTCGAGTCCAGCCAGTGGTGAGTGATCGGCGCCTCCGGCGAATCCATGATCGCCTCGCGATGCATGAAGGACGGCGGCCCGAACGCGGGCTCGCCGGGCAAGCCGCCATAAAGAAACAGGCTGATTTTCGGCCCGATGGTCTGCGACACGGAGCCGGACAGCTCCATGAAGAAATCATGCGGATGCTGCCGATCGACGAGCGGGGTGCGGCCATTGGCTGTCTCACCACTGGCCAGCAGCAGCGGATATCCCCGTGGCCCCATCAGCGGATCGGGACTGACCATCGCTCTGAATTCCACACTGCCACTGCCGAGCGGGTGTGTAGCCATGCCCATCAACATGCCGCTCACGAACGCCTTATCGCCGCCGCGGGGCCCCGACTGATGATCCGCGACGAGGTTCAAGACGCCATGCGTCATGAGCATCCAGTCACGGCTCATCGACATGGAACCCATCGGCTCGGACGTGTCGGGCTGCCACGAGGTTCCCGAACTTTCGCGCGCCATCGAATAGGGCCCGAGCGCGCCCGTCATGCTCATTGCATGCGCGCCGGACGGCATCGGCATGCCCTTCATCGGCTCACTCATGCCCGGGCTCGGCATGGATGCGCGTTGCTTGGCCGAGCCCTGCGGAGCCGGCGCCCCGTCGCCGCGTTTTGCACCGGCTTCCGGCTTAGCGACGGGCTCTTTGGTCCCCGTTTGCGGCGGGGGCTTCGGTTTCGGCATCGACATTCCGGGCATGTCCATCGATTGCGCAAAGGCCTCGCTCGGGACTCCGAGGGCAATGGCGCAAGCCGCCGATAATTGGAGACCGTTCAGGACAAATTCCTTCGGCGACGGATAGCACCCTCGACTCCCGCCGAGGGTGCATGTCGACATATGCTTAGCAGTTGCAGTCCTTGCAGGTGCAAGGGTTGCAGGGGCAACTCGTGGTGCAGCCGCACTTGGAGCTGCGCTCCACGTTGTCATTCTTCAGATTGTCCATTCCGGGTTCTCCTTTTTGCGTTGCTCAACGACGAGCGAATCGCGATATAGCCTCCGTACCATGGTACAGAGTCAAGCCGTGCAATCGCTCACCATAGGCAGGCTCGCCGCCAGCGGCGGGGTCGGTGTCGAGACGGTCCGCTTTTACCAGCGCCGTGGATTGCTGGAGACGCCAACGCGCGCGGATGGAATCCGCCGCTACGGCTCGAATGACGTTCGCCGCCTCCGGTTCATCAGGCAGGCGCAAGGCGCGGGTTTCACGCTCGAGGAAATCAAGGAACTGCTCGATCTCGACAGCAGCAATGATCGTGCGCGCGCTCGCCAACTCGCAAACGCAAGGGCCAAGGATCTCGACGACAAAATCACGGAACTTCAGCGGGCGCGCGATGCGCTGATGCGGCTGTCGCGCGAATGCGGTTCGAGTGACGCGGGGCCGTGCCCCATACTGACGGCCTTCGAGGCCTGAGTCCGAACTCACGGATCCTCGGATCCGCGCCATTGCGGACCGCCCGCCTTCTGTTACGCTCCACCCATCGGCAAGCATCAGCGAATGCCGATTGTCGAGGAGCCGCGGATGAGCCGCAAACTTCCAGTTTGGCTGCTCGGCCTGACCAATCTGCCGATCGGGGTCACGGGGGCCGTGGGATTGCTGGTCGCCCCGGAAGTGCTGGCGGCACGGCACGTTGCGGAAACGACGATCGCCAATGTGACGGCGCTCGGCCTCGCCGGCAGCTTCTCGTTTTTCCTGGTTGCGCCGGTGCTCGACGTGCAGTTCAGTCGGCGAACCTACGCGATCGCGATGTCGATTGCGGCCGCCGCGCTCACCTTCATCGCGGTCATGAGCTTCGCCAGCGTTGCCCTTCTGGGCGTTTGGCTGTTCCTCGCCATGCTCACCGCCCAGCTCAACCAGGCAGCTGTTGGCGGCTGGTTTGGAACAATCCTGCCAAAGGAAAAGGACGCGGAGCTTGGCGCGTGGTTCACGATCGCCAACACGACCGGCTTCGGCGTCGCTTCGATCCTCGGGATCGAGCTGATCCACAACGCGGCGCTGTGGCTCGCGGCGATAATCCTCGCCGCGATGAACTTGCTGCCGCTGCTGATCATTTTCGCCGTTTCCGCTCCGATCGGCGAACGCACCCGCCTGCGCGAGAGCTTCGGACGCTTCGGGCGCGAGCTGCTGCAGCTGCCTCGGCGCACAGAAGTTCGGCGCATGTTCCTGCTGCTCGTTTTGCCCTGCGCTTCCTTTGCCCTGACGAACACGCTGGGTGGCCTAGGCGGCGATTACCGGGCGTCCGAGACACTGATCGCAGCGATCGCCGGGGTTGGAGTGACGCTCGCCGGTATCGTCGGCAGCCTGAGCGTCCCCGTGCTCGGCCGTCGCGCGCCTTTGCTCGCGGTCTATCTCGGAATCGGCATCATCGGCGGACTGTCAACGCTCTCGCTGCTGGTGCTGCCGCACACGCCCGTCGTCTACGCGTGCGGCTTTATTGCCCAGAACATCTGGCAGTCGGCGGCATTAGCCACTGGCAACGCGCTGATTCTGTCGAGCCTCGGCAAGAATAATCCGGTGGCTTCGACGCAATATGCGGTGCTCAACGCGGCGATGAGCGCACCAATCGCCTACATGCAATGGTTCGATGGGCAGGGCTACGGCGCTCACGGCCTCACCGGACTGTACCTGACCGATGGCGGATGCGACCTGATTGCCTGCGCACTGATGAGCGCCCTGTTCCTGCATTGGTCCCGGCGCTCACGACTGGTGCCCGCGGTCGCTTGATCGAATGTTGGAGCGTGCACCATGACAATCGCTTTCTATGATGCCGCCCAGGTCGAAGAGCTGCTCGATTATCCCGGTTGTATCGAGGCGATGCGGCGGGCGATGATTGCGCTATCGAGCGGCGAGCGGCCGCAGCCACTTCGGCAGATCTTCACCGTCGGCAAGGGCCAGATGTTCGGGACCATGCCGGGCGAGCTGGCGGCGCTGTGTACCTTCGGCGCCAAGCTGGTCAGCGTGTTCGCCGATCCGACGCGTCCCGGACGGACCCGTCACCAAGGCGTAGTCGTTGCCTATGACGGCAATAGCGGGGCCGTAAGTTGCATCGCCGACGCCGAACCCATCACCAAGATCCGGACCGCTTGCGCCACCGCCGTCGCGACCGATGCGCTGGCGCGCGCCGACGCCGAGGTTCTCGCCATCTTCGGCACGGGGGTTCAGGCGGAAGCGCACCTTCGCGCACTGCCGCTAGGGCGCCGGTTTCGCGAGATTCTCCTGTGGGGACAATCGCCCGAACGGACCAACCAGCTTGCCGAGGAGATGACCAAGGAGCTGGGTCAGGCCGTCACCCCCATGGCGGACGGCAGGGAAACGGCCGCGAGGGCCGACGTGATCTGCACGGTTACGTCGTCGCCAACCCCCATTCTCCTCGACGAATGGGTGAAGCCGGGAACTCACATCAACCTGGTCGGATCGAGCTATCTCGGACCGGCCGAGGTCGACACGGCCCTCGTCGCGAGGGCGCGCTACGTCGCCGATTACCGGCCCGGCGTCCTGGCCCAGGGCGCGGAACTGAAGCTTGCGCGCGACGCCGGCCTGGTGGACGATTCCCACGTGGTCGGCGAAATCGGCGACGTGTTAGCCGGCCGAATCGCTGGCCGCGAGGACGATCAACAGATCACGATCTACAAATCGCTCGGTCATGTCGTGCAGGATCTCGCGGCGGCCGCCTACCTGCAGACGCGGGGTCGCGCGGATCAATGAGTTAAGAACGACGCGCGTGGACTGCGTGCACGGAGCAAAGCAGCAGCAGCGGCAGGAAGAGGACCGTCTCGATCAGCAGACGGCCGTCGTTCCGATGCTCGGCCAGGCTAGCCACCAGCAGGAAAAGGCCAAGCGCAGCGATCATCGCGGTGGCAACGATTACGCTTGCGCTACGCATACTCCGGTCGAACATCCCACTCTCCCTCGCGGCCGCGTCGATAGCCGCGATTGGGGCTAAGATGCACTTAGCAAAGGATAATGTTGCGATTCCTTGTGCCGTTTTCGGACGATCGACGCCTTGCCTCAGCCCCCCTTCTTCCGCACGAGCTGGTTGATCTCCTGCGTCAGGTCGGTGTTCT
>DASSIU010000055.1:0-6613 GCA_035691585.1 Sphingomicrobium sp.
CGAACCGGCACCTCCCGCAGAAATCCAATGCCAAGCGAGTCCATTGTCGCCTCAGGTGAGCCGCACCAAAAGCGCAATGCGCGGCCCAGCGGCAGCTCGCGATCGAGGGCGAGACTGTCATCGGCGAGGGCAGCGCGAGATCGCTCGACCCGCCCGAGCTCGGCATCGAGCAGCCCGGCCGCCAGACGGAGCAGGCTCGACTTCCCGCTGCCGTTGGGACCAGCGACCTGCAGCGCCTGGCCGGGGCCAAGTTCTAGATCGAGATTTTCGAACAGCAATCGCCCGCCGCGGCGCAGCGCCACTCCCCCGAACCGAAGCAGTCCCGTCACTCTGCGCCGTCCTCGAGCGCATGCATGTCATCGTCGGAAAAGCCGAAATGATGGCCGATTTCATGGATCACGATGTGGCTGACGAGTTGCTCCAGACTGACTCCAGTGCCGCGCCATTCGGCAAGGATCGGCCGCGAGTAGAGGGTGATCCGCTCCGGCAGCATGCCCGAGTGGCCGACGCTCTGACGATTGAGCGAGACTCCCTCGTACAGGCCGCTGAGCTGCATCGGATGTGACAGGCCCACGCGCCGCGCAGTCTCGGCGTCCGCGACCGGGGCCACCTGGAGCACGACATCTCCAAGGCTCTCGGCGAACGGGGAGGGCAACCGCTCGAGCGTGCGCCGCGCGATCTCGTCGATCTCGGCTTCGGTCGGCATTCGGCCGTCGAGGCGCTCGGTGGGCGTCATCGGGCAACGACCTAGGGGCGGCCGCCACACCCGGCAACCTTGCCCAGTCCGGGAGCGGCCCTTAGATGCGCGCCTTCCGGGCAATTTGCGGAGCGGTGGCCGAGTGGTCGAAGGCGCTCGCCTGGAAAGTGAGTATACGGCAAAACCGTATCGAGGGTTCGAATCCCTCCCGCTCCGCCAGCTCAGCACGACGGGTCTGTCGTGGTATCGCTCTGCCCCGCTCGTGACCAAATGGGCAAATGTGAGAAACTTTTCTCGCTGCCACGGGAGCAAACGTTCGCTACGCGGACATCCCGGGTCAGGCGATTTAGCCTATGTGAGTCGACTCTTCCGAAATTTAACGGAATCATCGGGTTATGACGAACCGAGGGGGTAAGACGAAGCATCAGGCGCCGCCGCCCACGCCAGACGCGCCGCTGCCGATCAATCTTCCGGCGACGATGTTCACCGGGCCGGGGCTGCTCCAGCTTGCCGATCTGGTGCCCGTAATGACCGCCTTCATCGATCGCGATCATGTGATCCGGTTCATGAACAAGCCCTATGCCGATTGGTTCGGAAAGCCGCGGCGGGAGATCATCGGGAAGACCATGCGCGAGCTGCTCGGGGAGGCGACCTGGGCCGAGCGCCGGCCGATGATCGAAGCCGCGATGGCTGGCGAGCGGCAGTTCTTCGCCGCGACCTTTGAGCATCCCGATCGCGGCACGCTCGCGCTCAACATCGATTATGTGCCGTGGATCGCACCGGGCGGGAGCAAGGTCGACGGGATCTGCGTCGTCCTCAACGACATCACCGAGCAACGCACCGCCGAACGCGCCCTGCGCGAGAGCGAAGCGCGATTTCGGCGCATCGCCAATTCGGCGCCCGCGCTGATGTGGGTGACGAGGCTCGACCGGGTGCGGGACTTCGTCAACGATGCTTATGCGGAATTCGCCTGTGGCCCGGGATGCGATCCCGGAGAAGCGCGCAAGCTGGACTGGCGCACGCGGATTCACCCCGACGACGTCGAGCGGATCGTCGCCGAGAGCCTCGCCGGGGAAGCCTCGCTGCAGCCGTTCACGCTCGAGGGGCGATATCTCCGCCATGACGGGGAGTATCGCTGGCTGCGAACGGTGTCGCAGCCGCGCTTCGGCACGGATGGCGAGTTGGTCGGGTTCATCGGGGTCGGCACGGACATCACTCTCGCGAAGGAGGCGGAACTGGAGCTCCGCCGCCAGGTCGAGGAGCAAACCGCCCAGCTCGCGGCGTCGGAGGCGCAGTTCCGCGCGGTGTTCGAGGCGGCGCTCGAGGTCATGGTCCTGCTAAAGCCCGACGGGACGGTTCTCGCCGTCAACAACCGTCGCGAGGTGTGGCGTCAATCCGAGCCCGCGCAATCGATCGGACAAAAGCTGTGGGATGCCCCGACGATGCGGGCCTACCCCCAGCATCTGCCGATGCTGAGGAAGGCAATTGCGACGGCGGCGAAGGGAAAGGTGTTCACCGGCGAGGTAAAGATGGAGCGCGATGGAAACGCCACGGCCCATCTCGACGTTTCCGTCCAGCCCGTGCGGTCGAGCGAGGGCGAGATTCTTTATCTGCTGTTCGAAGCTCGCGACATCACCGACCTCAAGACGGCGCAGGAACAGCTTCGCCAGAGCCAGAAGATGGAAGCGCTGGGCCAGCTGACGGGCGGCATCGCCCACGATTTCAACAACCTTCTGACGGTGGTCGTCGGGGGACTCGATCTCATCGCCAAGCGGTCCGAGGATCCGAAGCTGAAACGCTATGCGGAGAACGCGCTCTCGGCGGCCGAGCGTGGAGCGCGGCTGACCGGCCAGCTGCTGGCGTTCAGCCGTGTGCAGCGACTCGAGGTGCGGCCGACCTATGTTGCGCCGCTGATCCAGAACATGCGCCCGTTGCTGCGCAACGTGCTCGGCCCGGGGATCACCAAGGAGTTCGACCTCGACGAAACGATGATGCCAGTGATGGTCGATCCGACCCAGCTGGAGGTCGCGGTGCTCAATCTGGCAATCAATGCGCGCGACGCCATGCCTGATGGCGGCGTGCTGCGTTTTTCCTCACGACCGGTTGAGGTCCGCGGCGACCCGGACCTGGAAGACGGGGATTATATCGAGCTCACAATCAGCGATACGGGTACCGGAATGCCCCCCGAAGTCGCCGACCGCGCGTTCGAGCCCTTCTTCACCACCAAGGAGGTCGGCAAGGGCACCGGCCTTGGGCTTTCGATGGTCTATGGCATGGCCCGTCAGTCGGGCGGGACCGCGCGCATCGAAAGCAACCCCGGCAAGGGCACCGCCGTCACAATGCTGTTCCGCAAGGCCGACCAGGCAGTCAGTGAAGCAACGATCAGCCGTGATGAGCCGGTGGCGGCGCTCGTTCCCCTTGCGCCCGTCTCTGTGCTGGTGATCGACGACGATCCCGACGTCCGCGGCTTCATCGCAGCCAGCCTGGAGGAACAAGGCTATCGGGTGCGCCAGGCGAGCGAAGGCCGCGAGGGCCTTGCGGCGCTCGAGCGCGAGCTTCCCGATCTCGTGGTACTCGATTTCATCATGCCGGGGATGTCGGGGGCCGCGGTCGCCAGCGAGATTCGGGCGAAGCACCCAAAGCAGCCGATTCTGTTTGTCTCCGGCTACAGCGAGAGCGACGCGGTCAAGAGTACGGCTCCCGACGCGTCCCTGTTGACCAAGCCCTTCCGCGCCGACGCGCTTCACCAGGCGGTGCGACGAGCGCTGGAGTCGGCCTGACCGCCGCCGACTGCGGTAGTCGATCCGCACCCTGGGTGTTAGGCGCGGGTCGGGAACAACGATCGGAATGTTGTGAAGCGTCCAACCACGATCCGCACTGGCGCGTTGCCTGTCTATAATCGGGGGGTCGCTTCCTTCAGGCGCGTCTTCCGGTCCAGCGAAGCCGCGTTGGTGCTGTTGGCGATCGCGGTTGGCGCCGCGGCCGGGCTATTGATGATCGCGCTTCGGGCGACGGCGCACGGAATGCAGTCGCTCATCTACGGGCTGAGCGGGTCGAGCCTCAGCGCGGCATCGTTCATCCACCCGGTCCGACTGATCGCGCTGCCGATCTTCGGGCTAATCCTCGGTCTCGGCTCGCGGACGGCCGTCCAGCGGTGGCGGAAGCCGGTCGACGTGGTCGAGGCGAACGCGCTCCACGGGGGCGCCATTCCGCTGCGCGATTCGCTCCTGGTTTGCGTGCAGACCCTGCTGTCGAACGGCGCCGGAGCATCGGTCGGCCTTGAAGCGGCCTATGCTCAGGCTGGCGGTGGAGCGGCCTCCGTCGTCGGACAGTGGCTTCGGCTGAGGCGAGCCGACATGCGCATCCTCGTCGGTGCGGGCGCGGGCGCCGCGCTCGGAGCGGCATTCGGAGCACCGCTGACGGGCGCCTTCTACGCATTTGAGATCGTCATCGGCGCCTACACGCCGGCGGCCATCGCGCCGGTCGCGGCGGCCTGCCTCACGGCGGTGCTGCTCGTCCGGCTTGCCGGGATCGAGGCTTATCTGACCGCATTGCCTGGAGCGAAGGCGATCACGACCGGTAACTATCTGCTCTACGCCGGCCTTGGAATCATCTGCGCCTTCATCGGAATCCTGATCATGCGAGCAGTCACTTGGATCGAAGGCCTGGTCCGCCGCTCAGTCATTCCGGAAGCCTGGCGCCCCGCGGTCGGCGGACTGCTCTTGATTCCGCTTGCGATGCTCACCCCTCAGTCGCTGTCCGCCGGCCACGGTGCGCTCCACATCGATCTTGGGGCGGAGGTCGGGCTCCGGTTCATCCTGATGGTTTTCCTGGTGAAGATCGCGGCCTCGTCAATCTCGCTGGGATTCGGGTTTCGGGGTGGCTTGTTCTTTGCATCCCTGTTCATTGGCTCGCTGGTCGGACAATTGTTTGCCGGAGCTGCAATACGGATCCACGGCTTGCCGCCCGTCGATCCCGCGGACGCGGCGCTGATCGGAATGGCAGGGATGTCCGTGGCCATCGTTGGCGGCCCGATGACGATGTCGATGCTGGTGCTCGAAACAACGCACGATTTCGCCTTGACCGGAGTCGCGATCACCGCCGCGCTATGCGCGAGCACGCTGGTTCGAGAGACCTTCGGATTCTCCTTCTCCACCTGGCGCCTGCACACGCGCGGCGAGAACATTCGAAGCGCACGGGACATCGGCTGGATGCGCGCGCTGACCGTCGGCAGGATGATGCAGCGCGGCGCTGAGGCCGCGCCCGATTCCATGAGCGTCGCGGAGTTCCGCCGGAGGTTCCCGCTCGGGTCGACCAACAAGGTCGTTCTGACCGACGGCGCCGGGCGCTATTCCGGAATCATCGAAACCGCCAAGGCGTTCGACCCGGCGGTGGGCGATGACTGCGATGTCGGGCAGCTGGCCACGCTTCACGAAACTGCGCTGACACCCGGGCTTGATGTTCGCGAGGCGATCAAGATGTTCGACCTCAGCGAGGCCGATTATCTTGCCGTGATCGACGGTGACCGACAGGTGCTGGGAACCTTGTCGGAGCGGTTCGTGCACCGCCGCTACGCCGATGAGGTCGAGAAGGCGCAGCGGGAGATTTTCGGTGAGTGATCGAGAGCCCAGCACCCTCGACGTCCACCGGAGGGAAGGCCCGGAGCAGCGCAAGAATCCGCTGATCGTAATCGGCGTCATGCTGATTGCCGCACTCGGCGGAGCCTTCGCAATCCGCATGATCGCTCCCGCGCAACCATCACAGACGCAGCCGGCGCGTCCGATCGTCCAGATCGTTCGCGAGCAGTCAGGCCTGCCCGATTTGTCCGACCTGATCGAGCGCCTTTGCCCGTCCGTCGCGAAGATCGGTCAGCCCGGCGCCGGTTCGGACGGCGATGGTGCCGCCGTTTCGGCATTCGGAGTCTCCACCCAGGGCTGGCTCTTGACCTCTGCTCCAATCGAGGGCGCGGAGGCGACGTTCGGCGACGGCCAGACGGCACAGCTCTCGGATGTGCGGACCGACCCGGTCTCGGGACTGTCGATCGTCAGAGCTGCCGGGGCGACTTTCCAGCCTTTGCCGTTCGCCGATCAGTTGTTTCCGCGCGTTGGGCAATTCGGGGTAGCCTTGTCGACGCCCGCTGGAAGCGGATGCAGCGCGTCGCCGGGCATGATCGGAAGCGACTTCCTTGCCGACGGGCGAGGACTTGTCGGATACATCCGAGTGCAAGGGACGCCGTCGGGCTGGCCGAGCGGCGCGCCATTTGTCGGTGGCGACGGCCGCGTGATTGCTATTTCGGTGAATTCGGACGGCACCATGATTCCCGGACCGCTCGCATCGGCGATTGTCGATGAGCTTATCCGCAACAGCCTCTCGCCGAGCGCCAGCTTCGGTTTCCGCGTGATCGAGTTCACGCCGCCGATCTCGACCCGGCTCGGGAGCACGCGATCCGGTGCGGGAGTGGCGCTCGTGCAGGCCAAATCGGCGGCCGCCCACTCCGGGTTGGAGGCCGGAGACATCGTCATTGCAGTCAACGACGAGCCGGTCTCGAGCGCATCCGAGGTGAACCGCGCAGTCGACGCGATCACCGGTTCGGGAACGATGAACGTCCTTCGCGGCGACCGGCAGCTCACGATTGCGATTACGCGTTCGTGAGTTCGGGCCGCCTATATCCCGAGTTTGGAAACCACCCGATCGGCCATCGCCGCACAGTCGCTTCCGGCGAACGGGAAGGCTCCGTGCAATGCGGTGGCAACTTCCGGCGCCAGCGCTTTCTGAAGACGGCTGCGGCTTCGGAATAGCCGCGTCTTGACCGTCGCGACCGGCACCTCGAGCACGTCGGCGGTTTCCTCGCCGCTAAGGCCCTCAATCTCCCGAAGCACAAACACGGTCCGCAGATGATCGGGAAGCTCAGCAACC
>DASSIU010000056.1:0-2789 GCA_035691585.1 Sphingomicrobium sp.
CGTCCGCTTTCCTTCAGGTACGCGTGCTGTGGGCCGACCGCGGGATAATCGAGGCCCGCTGACACCGACCAGGTATCGGTGATCTGCCCATCTTCGTCCTGCAGCACGTAAGTTTCGGAGCCGTGGATGACGCCGGGCCGCCCACGCAGCAGCGTTGCACCATGATCAGAACCATCTAGCCCACGTCCCGCCGGCTCGACGCCGATCAGCCGTACGTCGTCATCGAGAAAGTCGGCGAACAGGCCGATCGCGTTGGACCCTCCGCCGACGCAGGCGATCAAGGCGTTCGGCAACCGCCCGAGCTGTTCCATGATCTGTCCGCGTGCCTCTCGACCGATGACGCGCTGGAACTCGCGGACCATGGTCGGAAACGGATGCGGTCCAGCCGCGGTGCCGAGCAGGTAATGAGTATTCTCGAAGCTCGCCGACCAGTCGCGCAGCGCCTCGTTGATCGCGTCCTTGAGCGTCCGGCCACCGCTCTCGACCGGGATCACCTCGGCGCCCATCAGCTGCATCCGGAACACGTTGAGCTTCTGTCTGTCGACGTCCTCCGAACCCATGTAGATGACCGTTTCGAACCCGAGCAAAGCACCGACAATCGCCGTGGCAACCCCGTGCTGGCCAGCGCCGGTCTCTGCGATCAGGCGAGTCTTGCCCATGCGCCTGGCGAGCAGCCCCTGCCCCAGAACCTGATTGGTCTTGTGAGCACCGCCGTGGAGCAAGTCCTCCCGTTTCAAATAGATGTTGGCCGGGAGATTGCGGCAGCGGGTCAGCGGTGTTGGCCGCCCGGCGTAGTCGGCCAGCAACGCATTCAGCTCGGCCGAAAAGGCTGGATCGTCCTGCGCGTCGAGGAAGGCGCTTTCGAGCTGCTCGAGGGCGGGAACCAGAATCTCGGGCACATAGCAGCCGCCGAATCTGCCGAACCGGCCATCTAGGCGCATGCGTGGATCCGCTGGCGCGACTCTGGCCGCAGGACGTCGAACAGCGCGGTGATCTTCTCCCGCGACTTGCGCCCGGGACGAAGATCGACCGCCGAACCGATGTCGATTGCATAGGTCCCGAGCGCCCGCGCGGCACGTACGTTGTGCGCGCCGATTCCGCCCGCGACCAACGCGCGCGCCAGTTCCGGATGACGCTCGACCAGTTTCCAGTTGAAGCTGTAGCCGCTGCCGCCCTCGGCATTGTCGAACACGAGCCGGTCGCCTCCGCGACTCGACAAACCTTCCCGCCCGACGCTCAGCGCGCTCCAAATTTCGCAATGGTCGGGCAATTCGCGGCGCAGGGCGCGGATGTACGGCATGTCCTCGTGACCATGCAGCTGGACCGCGTGGAGATTCATCAGCGCAGCCATGTCGGACACGATCCTGACCGGTGCATTGCGGAACACGCCGACTGGCCGCATTCCGGACTTGCGCGCCATTCCGGCCAGCGGCGCGGCTTCATGTGCCGTGACATGCCGGGGGCTGCCTGGCACGAACACGAAGCCGGCGAATGCCGCTGGCCGGGCGGCGCGAATATCCGCACCGCGGTTGAGGCCACACAATTTGGCGCGGCCGAAGATTAGTTCCCGCGCGGCCTGCGCCGGTTCAGCGGCGGTCATCAATGACGAGCCGATCAGGAAGGCGTCGACCAGCGGCGAAAGGCGTTCGATATCCGCGCGCGTGGCGATGCCGGATTCAGAGACCAGGATTCGGTCGGTCCCGAGGCGCGCCAGCCTTTCGGTAGTCGAAAGATCAATGCCGAGATCCCGTAGATCCCGGTTGTTGATCCCAATCAGGCGCGCGCCGAGGTCGAGTGCGCGGCGCATCTCCGACTCGTCGTGAACCTCGATCAGCGAATCCATGGTCAGCCGATCGGCCTCGCGAATGATCTGTCGCGCCGCTTCGTCGTCGAGCAGCGAGAGCATGACAAGAACCGCGTCCGCTCCGGCAATGCGCGCTTCGGCGACCTGGCGCGGATCGATAAAGAAATCCTTCGCCAGAATAGGTCCGTCGAACTCCTCGCGAGCCGCGGACAGATCGTCGAGCGAGCCGCCGAAATAGGCATTGTCGCACAGCACGCTGAGTGCGTCGGCGACTCCGGCATAGCCGCGCGCAAGAGTCACCGGGTCCGCGCTCGGCCGGATCGCCCCGGCCGATGGCGAGGCTCTCTTGATCTCTAGGATGAAACGGGCGCCGGGCTTGGCGAGCGCCGAAGCGAAACTGCGCCTTGTCGGGATAGCGCGGGCCCGCAGGGCATCGAGCGATACCCCGCTGAAGCGCGAGCTGAGCTCGTCGCGCTTGGCTGCGGCAATCGCGCCGAGCACTCCGACAGGCTCAGTCACGGCTTGCCTCGATATAAGCATCGAGCACCTTCCCGGCCCCTGCCGACAGCAGCGCCTCACGGGCCATCGCCGCCGCGTCGATCAATGACTTTGCCTTGCCCGCGGTCTGGAGAAGCGCGGCGGCATTGAGGATCGTGATGTCGGTTTCCGCCTGCGATCCTTTCCCCGACAGCAGCGCCCGGAGCCGCGCGGCATTCTCGGCCGGATCGCCACCAGTCACCACACTGACCGGCTCGCGACTAAGGCCCGCGTCCTCAGGCGTAATCATGCAATTGCTGATCTCGCCGCCCGAAAGCCGGATCGCGAGCGTTTCGCCGTGGAGCGCGACCTCGTCGAGCCCGGAGCCATGGACCACCAGCGCCTCGCTGACCCCCATCGCCTGAAGGGTCTGGGCGATCCGCCGAAGCATCCGCGGGTCGGCGACGCCGAGCAGCTGGACCGGCGGACGCGCCGGGTTGATGCATGG
>DASSIU010000057.1:0-7406 GCA_035691585.1 Sphingomicrobium sp.
GGGTCTCGGCGGGGAAGTCCGGCAACTCACCCGAGTCGAACCGGTCCTGTCGCTCCTCGCGCGCTTCGAGGAGGTCGCGACGTCGCGAATCGAAGCGTTCGTGCAGCTCGGCGAGGAAGTCGAGCGCGGCTTCGGTCAGGACCTCGTCGGCGTTTGCGACTTTGGACGGTTCGGCAATGATTCGGGGACGGTCGAGCACTTCACTCACTGTAGCACCGGCTCCACGCAGATCGAGTACCGTTCGGTTGCTTCATGGTGGTCCTTGAACGTCAGCCGCTGCCATTCGGTCCGAGCCTTCAACTCGTCGGCGTAGGGCCCGTGGATCACCTCGGTGCCCGGCTCGAGCTCGCGGAAGCGGCAGTCGGCATAATGGCCGCCGATCACCCAGTAACGCTGTCCCATCTTCCCTCTCCTACTCGGCCGCAACGATGAACTGGGCGGCTTCGGTCGATTCCTTGAGCGCGACGGTCGAGGCCTGGCCGCCCGACACCGCGCTGGCGATCGCGTCGAAATATCCGGTGCCGACTTCGCGCTGATGGCGGGTCGCGGTGTAGCCGGCGGCCTCGCTTGCGAACTCGGCCTGCTGGAGCTCGGAGTAAGCCGCCATGCCGCGGCCTCGATACTCGGACGCAAGCTCGAACATCGCGTGGTTGAGGCTGTGGAAGCCCGCCAGCGTCACGAACTGGAACTTGTAGCCCATCGCGCCGAGCTCGCTCTGGAAGCGCGCGATCGCCTCGTCCCCGAGCTTTGCCTTCCAGTTGAAGCTGGGCGAGCAATTGTAGGCCAGGAACTTGCCCGGAAAGCGCGCATGGATCGCGTCGGCGAAAATTCGGGCGTCTTCAAGATCCGGATGGCTGGTCTCAAACCACAAGAGGTCGGCGTGCGGCGCGAAGGCGAGCCCGCGCGCGATGCAATGGTCGAGGCCGGTTCCGTCCCTCAAGCGATAGAAGCCCTCGGACGTGCGCTCGCCGGCGATGAACGGCCGGTCGCGCTCATCGACGTCGCTGGTGATGAGCTTCGCGCTTTCAGCGTCAGTGCGGGCGACGAGGATCGTCGGTACGCCGCAGACATCGGCGGCGAGGCGCGCGGCGTCGAGGTTGCGGATGGCGGCCTGCGTCGGGATGAGCACCTTGCCGCCCAAATGGCCGCACTTCTTCTCGCTCGCCAGCTGGTCTTCGAAGTGAACGCCCGCGGCGCCCGCCTCGATATAGGCCTTCATGATCTCGAAGCAGTTGAGCGGCCCGCCGAATCCCGCTTCGGCGTCGGCGAGTATCGGCGCGAACCAGTCGTGCTTCGCTCCGCCTTCGAGGTGCTCGATCTGGTCGGCACGGGCCAGCGTCTTGTTGATCTTACGCGCCAGCTCGGGACCCGAATTGGCCGGATAAAGCGACTGGTCGGGGTACATCGAGCCGCTGACGTTTGAATCCGCTGCGACCTGCCAACCGGAAAGGTAGATGGCCTCGAGCCCGGCGCGAACCATCTGCATCGCCTGGTTGCCGGACAGAGCGCCCAGGGCTCGGACCGGTTCGTCCCGGTGCAGCAGTTCCCACAATTTCAGTGCGCCACGCCGCGCTAGCGTATGCTCAACCGGGATCGAACCACGGAGCTTCATCACATCTTGGACACAATAGGGTCGCTCGATGCCGTCGAACCGCCCGTCGGGTGCCGCCACTACACGACCAAAATCACTCATCACTCGCTCCCTTGTCTGGAGTCGCAGGGAAACTCATCGCGAGCAGTAAAGCCGCATCGAAAAGTGCGGACATGTCGTGTTCTGACTTGTATCTTTGTAAAATGTTTGACAGCTTTACATGATGCTTCAACGCAAGCTCTTCCTCGGCGCGCGACTCAAGCGACTTCGGCGCGAGCGCGGGCTCAACCAGAGCCAGATGGCCGACCAACTCGGAATCTCGGGCTCGTACCTCAACCATCTCGAGCGCAACCAGCGGCCGGTCACCGCAGGCATATTGCTGCGCCTGGCCGAAGCGTTCGACGTCGACGTGAAGGCCTTCGCATCCGAAGGCGGGGAGAGCGGGGGAGCCACGCAGCTCGGCGAGATCTTTTCCGACCCGATGCTCGCCGACCTGGGAGTCAGCCGGTACGAGCTCGTCGAGCTGGCCGACAACGCGCCCTCGGTGGCGGAAGGAATCGCCCGGCTCTACACCGCGGTCCGCGAAGTGCGGCGGCGCCCGGACGGGGGCGAAGAGCGTCGGACCGACCCTCGCTCGCTGATCACTCCCGAGACCTGGGTGCGCGACTACATCCAGGCGCAGCGCAACCATTATCCCGAGTTGGAGCAAGCATCCGAGACACTGGGCGGCGCCCTGGCCCATCCCCTGTCCGTTGCGGAGCCGCTCCGGCAGCGGCTCAAGGACGCCTGGGGGGTCGAGGTGCGCGTCGTCGACCCCGAGATACTGGAAGATGCGAGCCAGCATTTCGATCCGCAGCGGCGGATGCTGATGCTGTCATCGCTGCTCAGGCCCGAGAACCGCACCTTCGGAATTGCCTATCAGCTGGCGTTGCTGGAGTTCGCGCCGATCATCAACCGGATGCTCGAGACTGCCCGCGCACCGGACCCGGGAAGCAGGCGCCTGTTGCACATGAGCTTCGCCAATTATGCCGCGGGGGCGATCATGATGCCCTACGGCAAGTTCCTCCGAGCGGCGGAAGAGCGTCGTTATGCGATGGATCGGCTGACGGCGCAGTTTGGCGCCAATGTCGAGCAGGTCGCGCACCGCCTGACGACGCTCAGCCGCCCGAACGCCAAGGGTGTGCCTTTCTTCATGCTCCGCGTCGATCCGGCGGGGAACATCTCCAAGCGCTATGCGGGCGAGAGCTTTCCCTTCTCGCACTTCGGCGGCACCTGCCCACGCTGGCACCTGCACACCGCCTTCCAAACGCCGGGCCAGACCATCCGCCAATTGATCGAAACGCCCGACGGGGAACGCTTTTTCACCATTAGCAGGACGATCGAACGTCCGATCCGTCCCACATTGCGCGACGATGCATTGCTGGCGATCGGGCTCGGCTGCGACGTCAAGCACGCGCATCGCATCGCCTATGCGGACGGCCTCGATCTCAGGAACACCTCGGCGACTCCGGTCGGCCCCGCCTGTGCGATCTGCCCGCGGCTGCAATGCGCCTATCGGGCAACACCACCGGCAGGGAGGATGCTGGCGGTCGAGGAGAACCGCAAGTCGATCTCCCCCTACCCATTCGTTCCGAGCTGACCTGCTCGCTCAGTCCCCCCGGACTGAGCTGCGCCGTTCAGGGCGCGACCGGCTCGCGTTCGAGCGCATGCCGGTTCCATTTGGCGAGATTGGCGCCGGCATCATATGCGGATTCGAAAAATTCGCCGAGCATCCGCGCCGGGTCGGCTGAGTCACGCACTTCGGCATAAGAAAGCACGAATTCGCCGTATGCCTCGTCGAAGCGGCCGTGCGACACCTTGGCGTCACGATAGCCGGAAGCCTCCGGATAGATGTAGCTGTAGAAGAACGGTTCCGCAGCTGTGACCCCGCCTCCCCAGAAGCCGGCGCTCGCGACCTCGTGACTGTACGCTTCTCGAGCGATCCGGTCGGGAAGGCCCGGGATGCCGCCTGGGTGCGGGGGCGCGATCCTGCCGGAGAAGCGACTCACCGCGAGATCGAAGCTGCCCCACCAGAAGTGCACCGGGCTCGCCTTGCCGCTGAAGCCGGCGCGGAAGCGGCCGAACACCGGCAGCATAGCGGCCAGCGCCTCGCGGAATCGGGCCGCTGAATCTCGGTCGTATTCGCGCGCCGCATTGTCCTCGGCGAAAGGGACCGCGTCGGCAATTTCATTCGGCCGATCGCTGAAGTTTGAAGGCAGGCCATGCTCGTCGAGGATGGCGATCAGCCGCCGGTGAAGCGCGGCGACGCTTCCCGCGTTGAGCGGCACCTCCTCGCGTGAGCCGTCGCTGACCCACAGCACCATCGCGTGTCGGCAAAGGTCGAGAGTCAGGGTGAAGGTACGTCCATCACCGGCAGCGGTGGGCAGCGCGGCCAAGCCGCGCGCGTTCGGCTGAAGCGCCACGTGCCAGCCGTGATTCGTCCACGGGGCATGAGCCACCCGGATTTTCCCGATCATCTGTGCGGCAAGGTGCAGGATGGCGAGCGTCTCATGGTCGCGCGCGACGCTAAGCTCGGGCCAATCGCTCATGGTGATGGGGCCTCCTCCACTACTTGGCCCCTTTGCATTTTGCGGTGCGGCATTGCTAGAGGCCGTGGGCCCATGTCCGACAACGCAACCGACGCCCTGCTCGATCGCATCACTGCAGCCGACACGCTGCAAGCGCTCGATTCCGTACGAGTGTCACTGCTCGGCAAGCAGGGCGAAATCACCGCGAAGCTGAAATCGCTCGGGTCAATGGATCCTGAGAGACGGGCGGCGGAGGCGCCAAAGATCCACGCGCTGCGGGAAAAGGTCACCGACGCGCTCGCACAGCGCAAGGCGGCGCTTGAAAATGCGGAGTTGGGGCGCAAGCTTGCGACCGAGAAACTGGACCTGTCGCTCCCCGCGCCGGAAAGCGTCAGCGGCACCGTCCACCCGGTCAGCCAAGTGATGGACGAACTCGCGGAAATCTTCGCGGACCTGGGTTTCGCGGTAGCGGAAGGGCCGGAAATCGAGACGCAGTGGTATAATTTCACCGCGCTCAACATGCCCGAGAACCATCCCGCCCGGGCGATGCAGGATACGTTCTACCTCGAGCCTCGCACGCCTGGCGAAGAACCCTACGTGCTGCGGACCCACACTTCGCCGGTGCAGATCCGGGCGGGCGAGAGCCAGGGCGCGCCGATCTATGTGATCGCACCGGGTCGCGTCTATCGCTCAGACAGTGACGCGACCCACACACCAATGTTCCACCAGGTCGAGGGGCTGGTGATCGACAAGGGGATCACCCTCGGCCACCTCAAATGGACACTCGAGACCTTCCTCAGGGCCTTCTTCGAGCGCGATGACGTCGTGCTGCGCATGCGGCCAAGCTACTTCCCCTTCACCGAGCCGAGCGCGGAGGTCGATGTCGGCTGGTCGATGGAGAAGGGCCGCCGAGTGGTCGGCGGGCAAGAGGGGTGGATGGAGGTGCTGGGGAGCGGCATGGTCCACCCGCGGGTGATCGCCAGCATCGGCCTCGACCCCGACGAATGGCAGGGCTTCGCGTTTGGCTGCGGGATCGATCGGCTGGCGATGCTCAAATATGGCATGGACGACCTCCGCGCCTTCTTCGACGGCGATATCCGGTGGTTGAAGCATTACGGCTTCCAGGCGCTCGACGTGCCGACCCTTTCGGGTGGAATCGGCGCATGAAATTCTCGCTGGAATGGCTGAAAGAACACCTGGAGACCAGCGCGTCGGCCGAGGAGATCGCAGACAAGCTGACGGCGATCGGCCTTGAGGTCGAGGAGGTCTCAACCCCCGCGGAGGCGCTTGCGCCCTTCCGCGTCGCCAAGGTGCTAACCGCGGAGAAGCATCCGCAGGCCGACAAGCTGCAGGTGTTGACCGTCGACGCAGGAACGGGCGAGCGGATCCAGGTCGTCTGCGGCGCGCCCAATGCCCGCGCGGGGATGCTCGGAGTGTTCGGTCCGCCCGGAGCCTACATCCGCGGAAGCGACATGACGCTGAAGGTCGCCGCGATCCGCGGTATCGAGAGCCGCGGCATGATGTGCTCGTCGCGCGAGCTGGAGCTGGGCGATGATCACAGCGGCATCATCGAGCTTCCGGAGGATGCGCCAGTGGGCGAGGCATTCGCCCGATATGCCGGATTGGACGACCCGGTGTTCGACGTAAACGTCACTCCCAACCGCCAGGATTGCATGGGTGTGCGCGGGATCGCGCGCGACCTCGCGGCGGCGGGAATCGGCATGTTGAAGCCGCTCGCGGTGCCGGAGATCGAGGGCAGCTTTCCGTGCCCGATCGAGATCCGCAATGACGATCCACAGTCCTGTCCGGCCTTCTTCGCCCAGGCTATCCGCGGCGTGAAGAACGGTGCATCGCCCGAGTGGATGCAGCGCCGACTCAAGGCGGCGGGGCAGCGGCCGATCTCGGCGCTCGTCGACATCACCAACTATCTGACCATCGGCTACGGCCGGCCGGCGCACGTCTACGACCTCGCGCGGTTACATGGGCATCTTGGTCCCCGCCGCGCGCATGACGGCGAGAAGGTGCTCACGCTCAACGAGAAGGAATACACGCTCGATTCCTCAATGTGCGTCATCGCCGACGCGAACGAGGTCCACGACATCGGCGGGATCATGGGCGGCGAACATTCCGGAGTCACTGCGAACACGACCGATGTTATTCTGGAAATCGCCTATTTCGAGCCGGAGAGCATTGCCCGGACGGGGCAGCGGCTCGGCCTCACCAGCGATGCCCGCAGCCGCTTCGAGCGCGGGGTCGATCCGGCGTTTCTCGACGACGGCCTCGCGATTCTCGCCGGGCTGATCGTCGACATCTGCGGCGGTGAGGCTTCGGCGGTGGTCCGCGCGGGCCAGCCGCCAACCGAGCGGCGGACAATCACCTTCGATTTTGGGTGCACCAAGGCGCTCGGCGGCATCGACGTCGCCGTGCCACGGCAGCGCGAGATTCTCGAAGGCCTTGGTTTCGAGCTCAGCGGCAATGACGTTACCGTCCCGACCTGGCGACGCGACGTCGATGGCCCAGCCGACCTGGTCGAGGAAGTGGCCCGGATCATCGGTTACGATGAGGTACCGTCAATGCCGCTCGAACGGACGTCCGGCGTAGCCAAGCCGACCGCCACGCGCTCACAGCTGGCGGAGCGCCGGGTGCGTCGCACTGCAGCCGCGCGCGGGCTCGACGAGGCGGTGACCTGGAGCTTCATTTCGGAACCGGAGGCGGAGGCGTTTGGCGGCGGCGAATGGACGCTCGCCAACCCGATCAGCGAGGACATGAAAGTCATGCGCCCTTCTCTGCTGCCGGGGCTGATTGCGGCAGCGCGCCGCAACCTCGACCGCGGTGCATCGTCGGTTCGCCTGTTCGAAATCGGCCGACGCTATCTCGGCGGCATGGAGCATCCGACGCTGGGACTCCTATTCGCGGGGGAGCGAGAGTCGCGCGGCTGGCATTCGGGCAAGGCAAAGGCCTTCGACGCGTTCGACGCCAAGGCCGAGGTATTCGCACTGCTCGACGCCGCTGGAGCGCCGGTTGGCAACTTGCAGGTCCTTCCGGACGCAGGGCCGACCTGGCATCCGGGCCGCTCGGCGAGGGTCGGGCTTGGTCCAAAGACCGTGCTGGCCGCCTTCGGAGAGCTTCATCCGAGCCTGATGAAAAGCCTCGACGCACCGCCTGCGGCTGTCGCGGCGGAGATCTACCTCGACGCCATTCCCCCGTCCCGCTCGAGCGGCCGAGCAAGGACGCGGTACACGCCCCCC
>DASSIU010000058.1:0-27759 GCA_035691585.1 Sphingomicrobium sp.
GGAAGCGACGGCGCGATGGTCGCCGTGAGCAGCGCCGCGAGCGGCGTCGGCGGCGTCGGCTTCAACCCCGCATCGACATAGGTAATTCCCACGCCCGGGTCCTGCCGCAGGTCAGCGACATAGGCCGCGAATGCCTGCGACAGCATGCGGTCCGCCTGTTCGACATATTTGCGCTTGCCCGTTTTCGCGGCCTGCATCGCCTGCTGAAGCGCGGGAACATTGTATTTTGCCGGATCGAGGCCGTCGAGGTTGGCAGTCGAGAGCAGGTTCAGGAGTTGCTGCGCCGAATCGCCGGCATTGGGCGCGAGCCACAGCGGATAGCCGTTCCTGCCGCGATAGAAATCGTCGACGCTCTGCCCGCCCACGGCAGCGTGCTGCAGCTGCGCGGACGCCGCTGCTTGGCCGTTGGCGACAGCCGGCGCTGCCAGCGCGAGCGCGGCGGCGGCGAACCTGAACTTTCGAAAAAAGTGCACCGGCCGACGGCCGGTGCACTCATCACGCAAACTGATCACGGATTCTCCAATCGACTTCCCATCAAAGACCCCTCTTTGACGGGGGGTCGACTTAGCCGCGCTCACCGCTGCGCGAGGGCGGCGGAGCCGGCATCGGAGCCGGCGGCGGCGGAGCTGCTGCCGTGCCAGTATAACCAGCAGGAGCACCGGCATAATATTGCCCGTTGTAGACGTATCCGTCCACCACGCCGTCGTTGTTGCGATCGGCCCAGACCGCGCCGGCGAGACCGCCGACCGCAGCGCCGATCACCGCGCCCTGGAGGACGCTGACGCCCGGAAGGACCGCACCGGCCGCAGCGCCGAGCGCCGCGCCGCCGAGGGCACCGGTCACAACCGCATGAGTCGTCGGATCATATCCCGGGGGCGTCCCCGGATAATATTGGCCGTTATAGGTATAGCCGGTCACGTACCCGGTATTGTTCGGGTCCGACCAAACTGCGCCAGCAAGGCCGCCGATCGCCGCGCCCACGGCCGCGCCCTCGATGACGCTGACGCCAGGAACAACTGCGCCAACCGCAGCGCCGCCGGCCGCGCCGACCGCCGCACCTTCCGCGACCCGCGGATTGTTCGCGCACGCGCCGAGCATGGCGGTGCTTCCAAGCGCCAGGACAAATATGGAACTTCGCATCGCTTTTCTCCCGTTCAATTGAACTCTCGGAACATGCGCACGCCGTCGCCCTTCCGCCTGCGGCGGTACATGTTACAGGCGCAGGAACGACGAGCGCGGCTCATCGTTCCGCAAGCGGGACAATGCAAGCGACCGAAAGCCGCACCTTCGCGTTAAATCTCTGTTTAAGCTACTGAATGAGCGTCAGGAACAGCATAGAAATGAAAGCAACAATTTTTCACAATCCGATGTGCGGCACGTCGCGAAAGACGCTCGAAATCCTCCGGGATTCGGGCTGTGACGTGTGGATCGAGGAATATCTCAAGAATCCCCCGACACGTGACGAGCTCGCCCGTCTCTACAAGCGCGCCGGAATCACGGCCCGCGAGGGCCTTCGTGCCAAGGAGCCGCTCGCCGGCGAGTTGGGACTCAACCGGCCGGACGTCACGGATGAGGAAGTGCTCGACGCGATGGTCGCCCATCCAATCCTGATCGAGCGGCCAATCGTTGAAACTCCGAACGGAGTCCGTCTCTGCCGCCCGCAGGACAGGGTTCGCGAGATTCTGTAGACTCCGGTCGCATGAGTCGCCTCGACCCGCGCCTGTTGCTGCAGGGTTATGCCACTGGCATCTTTCCGATGGCCGACAGCCGCGATGCGGACGAGCTGTTCTGGGTCGAACCGCGCAACCGGGCGGTCATTCCGCTCGACCGGTTCCACGTCTCCCGGTCTCTCCGCCGCACGCTCCGCACCGGTCCGTTCAGCATCACCCGGGATCACGACTTTACCGCCGTGATCGAAGCCTGCGCCGATCGCGAGGAAACCTGGATCAACGACGAGCTTGAGCGTGCAATGCTCGCGCTACACGGTTCGGGCCATGCCCATTCGATCGAAGTGTGGAGCGGCGACCGCCTGGTCGGCGGCCTGTACGGCGTCAAACTCGGCCGGGCCTTCTTCGGCGAGAGCATGTTCAGCCGGATGCGCGATGCGTCCAAGGTCGCGCTGGCGTGGCTGGTCGCGCGACTCAAGGCGGGCAACTTCACGCTTCTCGACTGCCAGTTCATGACCGAGCATCTCGCCTCGCTTGGCGCAATCAGCGTCCCGCGCGAAACTTACGTCGCGTTGCTTTCCGTCGCGCTCGGTGCGGGAACTGGAGCTGGAGGCGCGGCCGCGGGCGAATTGGTCGAGGCACTGGGCGCGGTTCCGGATGCACCCCCGGATTTCTTCGCGCTGGACAGGTTGCTCGAGCTCGCGGGGGCCGCGGGCGCCGGCGGCCCTGGCGGATATGTCATCTCGCAGCTCTTGGGCCAGACATCATAGACCGGGTGCTCAACGACATTGAGCGACGGCGATTCCTTGTACAGCCAGCCGGAAAACACTCGGCTCCAGCGCTTATCGGGCTGCTGCACGTCCACCTGCACGAAGGCGCCGGTCAGCTTCTCCTCTTCCCAGGGCGCCGTTGCCTCGCAGGCGCGAAGCCGAACGATGACGTCCTTCCAGCGCACGGACTGACCGGGATGCAAGGCTACGTTCTGAACGATCCCGTTGCGCTTGTTTAGGATTCCCAGAACCGCGACGCGCTGCGCCATCGGCGTCACACCGCCCCCTCCGTTAGCCGTCGAAGCAACCCGCTTCCCGGGCAATGGAGCATTCGCCTGCTCGCCTCCCTTGCCGCACGAGGCGAGCGCGAGCGCGACGAACAGCGGTGCGGTGATCCGGCTCACGCTTATTCGGGGATCCACGGCTCGTAATCGCCGGTGGAAGCGGGCCGAATCCTTCCGGACCCGAGCGCCCCGTCGGGACGGAAGGCCTGCATCGTGCCGGTAAGGTTGGGAGTTGGCTTCTGCTGGAACTTGCGAACAGGCGGAAGCACCTCGCCTGGCAACTTGTCGATGGTGCAGCGAAGCCAGAGCTGCCAATCGGGCGGAACCCGGCTTCCGTCGTTGGCGCCGGAATAAATCACCCATCGCCGGTTCGGCCGCTTCTTGTCCCGGTAATAGACGTTGCCGGCATCGTCGCGGCCGACCTCGTCACCGAAGCGCTGCGTGAAGAGCAACGTCCCCCACGTCGCGCCGTTCCACCAGGTGAATGTCTTGGACCAGAAACCCATGGGAGCGTGCCTGTGCCGCAAACCTCCCCTCCCCGCAAGGGAGCGGAATCAATGCGTCCAGCTGACCGTGTCGCCCTCCCTGATGCCAAGCTGCTTGGCGCGTCCGGCGGCGATTTCGAGCACCCCGGTCACCGGCGCACCCGAGGGCAGCGGCGTCAGGTCCATCGCCTGCGCGTTGGTGATGCGGACGATCTTCCCGCCCACCCCGATGAAAACGATGTCGAGGGGAATCAGAGTATTCTTCATCCAGAAGGCGACTTCTTGCGGCGGGTCATAGGGAAAGATCATTCCGCGATCGGCGCCCACGCTGGTGCGGAACATCAGGCCGGTTTCCTGCTGCTGCGGAGTGGCTGCGACCTCCACCGTGAACCGATGGACGCCATTCTTCGAACGGATGGCTAGAGGCACTTCGCGAAGCCCAGTCTGCGCGCGATCGTCCACAACCTGAACTGGTACGTTCTGCGCGGGCGGGCTGTCAGCCGGCGGGTTTTGTGCCGGAGCCTGTCGGCTGCACGCGACCAACGAAACAAAGACCGTCGCCGTCAGTCCGATTCGTCGGAACCGCGCAGCTCGATCGCCGTAAGCCCCTTGGCGCTCGGCGCGATCCTCGCCTCGAGTCGCTGTCCCGGTTCCAGCTCGGGCAGGTGCGACATCCGCACCGTCTCCATGTGCACGAACACGTCCTCGCCGCCCGATTCGTCGGGCCGCTTGACGAAACCATAGCCGCGAACACGGTTGAACCATTTGACCTCCACCGGCTCGAACGCGCCAGCCGAATCCGCAAGCGCCTTGCGGTCCGCGCGTTCTCCGGAAGGAATGGACGAGCGCGACTGCTGCGGCAAGGCCGCCGAGGTGTCGATCGAAATCACGCGCTTCGCCTGCAGGCCCCGGTCGAGCCGGACTGGCACGCACTCGATGATTGCACCCTCCGGCACGCTTCGCCGGCCGTGCTCGCGGAGCACGCTGAAGTGCAACAGCACGTCGCCATCGACGTCGTCACTGACCAGAAAGCCAAAACCGCGCGTGGCATCGAACCATTTCACACGCCCGGTAATGGGCTCCATCTCGGCCGGACCCGAGCCTTCGTCCGACTCCATCGTGCTGTGATTGCCCCCATCCGCCAGTTGCAAAGCTGTACGCACCATCGACCCCCATTAACATGGGTGATTGTGTCGGCAAACCGACTTTACGCGCCCTCGGAACGATAACTTTCACATAGATCAAGCGGATCGACATCCGCGGCTGGATTTAGGCTCGCAATCGCTCTTGAAAGACCGAACCCGTGCCCAGCGCGAACCATCGCGGCTATCGCTTTCTCGCGTGCTGAACGATCGGGAGTCTCGGGAGCAAACGGGCCGATCCGTCGCCGTTCGGCGTAACGCAGCGCAGCGCTGACCGCGTCGGCGTCGGCAGACCGAAGAGCCGCTTGGCTGTCCTCCTCGGTCACCCCAGCCAGGCGAAGCTTTTCGACTAGCCTGCGCTTGCCGTAACCGCGGCCGCCGAGCGAGCGTGACTTGTTCAGGGCATAGGCAGCATCGTCAATGTAACCGAGCTCCGCAAAGCGTTCCGCCAAGCCTTCGGGGTCTGGCTCGCGCTCACCGTTCCAGCCGCGTTCACGAAGCTTGCGCGACAGGTAGGAGCGGAGCTTCGCTCGCGTAGTCGCGTACCTGCCAACATAACGAAGTGCGAGTTCCTGAAGCTTCGCGGGATCGAGCGGCTGGGGGGAGCGGCGGGACCTAGTGAGTGCCATAGCGCCGTTTTTGTGCCACAGTCCCCGGTCAAGGGGAAAGCGGCGCCGTGACAGGCGCGGCCGAAAAGCGAATGGAAATAGCTGGGGAATGGACTGCGTGCTCGAGCGCAATGCGTCGGTAATAAGAGAGCTCGCGCCCGCAGGCGCCACCCCGACGCTCGACAAAATGCCCCGCCGGCTGGCTGATTTCGAAACCATCGGCGCGGCACTCGATTATGCGGCGAAGGGGAGTCGGGGGCTCAACTTCCACGATGCACGCGGAACGCTAACGCGCGCCTATCCTTTCGCCGAGCTGCGTGAAGACGCCCTTATCCAAGCGCGCCGGTTCATCGCCCTTGGGATCAAGCCCGGCGACCGCATCGCGCTCGTTGCCGAAACGGGGCCCGAATTCGCCTCGGCCTTCTTCGGAGCAGTCTATTCCGGCGCCTGGCCCGTGCCGCTCCCGCTGCCGACCAGCTTTGGCGGCCGCGAAGCCTATGTCGAGCAGCTCGAGGTTCAGCTCAACAGCTGCGACCCGGCGTTGCTCCTCTATCCGCCCGAGCTTGGCGATTTCTGCGAGAATGCCGGTGAGGATTCCGGTGTTGCGGCGCGCGCGTGGGATACCCTGGATTCAGTTGAGCCGTCATCGGGCGACCTCCCCACACCACGGCCCGACGACATCGCGTACCTGCAATATTCCAGCGGCTCGACGCGCTTCCCGCACGGCGTCGCGGTCACCCATCACGCGCTCCTAGACAACCTTCGCGCCCATGGCATTGGCCTCAAGGTAGTCGAAACCGATCGCGTAATCTCGTGGCTGCCGTGGTACCATGACATGGGGCTGGTCGGCTGCTTCCTCTCACCGGTCGCACTCCAATTGTCGGTCGATTATCTGAAGACCGAAGATTTCGCCCGCCGCCCGCTCGCGTGGCTCGACATGATCACCCGCAATCCGGGTACGACCATCAGCTACTCGCCGACCTTCGGTTACGATATCTGCTCGCGCCGTATGAGCTCGCAGACGAGGGCCGAGGACCGGTTTGATCTCAGGCACTGGCGGATCGCCGGCAATGGCGCCGACATGATCCGTCCCGACGTGATGCAGGCGTTCGTCGACAGCTTCGATGCGGCCGGATTCAAGGCTGCCGCTTTTTGTCCGAGCTACGGCCTTGCCGAAGCGACGCTCGCGGTTTCCTTAATGCCTCCCGGAGAAGGTATCCGCCTGGAGCTGGTCGAGGAGAACGAACTTTCCGGCGGTGCGCCCGAGGATGAGGGTCGCCCGCGGCGCTACCGTGCGGTGGTCAATTGCGGAAAACCAGTCACCGGAATGGAAATCGAGATCCGCGGACGGGGTGGCGAAATTCTCCCCGATCGCGGAATCGGCCAGGTTTATGTGCGCGGCGCGAGCGTCATGCACAGCTACTTCCGCGACGAGGAATCAACTCGCGCGTGTCTGAGCGACGACGGTTGGCTCGACACCGGCGACATGGGCTACATGTCGAAGGGTTACATCTTCATCGTCGGCCGCGCCAAGGACATGATCATCATCAACGGGCGCAACCACTGGCCTCAGGACATCGAGTGGGCGGTCGAGCAGCTTCCGGGCTTCAAGTCCGGCGACATCGCCGCGTTCGCGATTACCGGCCCTAGCGGCGAGGAAACGCCGGCGGTCCTGGTCCATTGCCGAGTATCCGACAATGAGGAACGCGGCCGGCTTCGCGATGAAATCCGCGAGCGGGTCCGGGCGATCACCGGAATTACGCCGGTCGTCGAGCTGGTTCCCCCGCGTACCCTGCCCCGAACCAGTTCGGGCAAGCTGTCGCGGACCAAGGCGCGCAACCTCTACCTCAGCGGCGAAATCCAGCCCTACGACATCGCGGCCTGACGCGCTCTAACTCCGGCCGAAGTCATGTTCTGGCGGACTCCCCGCTCGACCCGAGCAAAATCCACGTAATGGCCTCAATCTGCTTATTAAATATAAGTTCAGAACTTGGCTCTACAGTCGCGCACGTGGGCCAGCAGGGGCGCCGTCATGCAGCGTATGCACGGGTGGATCGGTCGTAAGGACCGGCATGCAGTCACGATCGACGCGGTGCTCCACCGCGGCGACGGAAGCCACTCGCCAGTGACCCTCAGCAATCTCTCGGATCAGGGTTGCCGGATCGAGGGGCACAACGACCTGCGTATCGGCGAGCGCCTGTCGATCGCGATTCCGCGGATGGGTCAGATGAAGGCCCAGGTGCGCTGGGCCCTATCCGATAGTGCCGGCGCGAAGTTCATCGCCGAAAGCGACTTCTAGACTACTGGTTCGGACTTTCGCGCCGGCGGGAACATCCTCCCGAGCACGCGGTCGTGCAGTCCGTAATGGTGGTACAATGCCGCCGCTGCATGGCCAGTCGCCAGCACGATGATCGCCCAGCCGACCCAGTTGTGGACGTCTTGCAGCTGGTCGGCGACCTCGTGCCCCGCCCCATTGAACGGAGAGGGGATTTTCAGCCCGAAGAAGCTCATCGTCTCATTCCCTTCCCATCGGCTCAGGAAGCCCAGAACCGCCTGAATGACGAGCAAGATATAGAGCAGATAGTGCACGACCGCGGACGCAATACGCACCCAGCCGGTCACAATCGAATGGACATGGTGGCCAAGAATGAATCGCCATAGGACGCGCGCCAGGACGACGGCGGTCAGGATGATCCCAAACGACATGTGGGTGACGATCATCAGATGCCGGGTCGGACGCGGGAACCAGCCCCACGTCTGTCCGAGCGCGAACTGCAGCACCACCAGGACCGCCGTTGCCCAGTGCAGCCAGATCGCCACCCGGTCGTAGTTGGCTCCATCATCTCCTGCGGCAAGTCCCGTTGCATTGCCCAGATTCGGCTGATCGGTCATTCGTGCTCCGGTAATTGCGGAAGGTCTGCAAACCCGCTGAACCTGCAAGGTTCCAAGGATTGCGAACATCACGGTAGTGGATCAAACCGCAATCTCAATCCGCCAACTTGGCTGCAACGGCAGTGGAGCGCCGGTCAGCGCGCCCGCAGCTGCTGGCAGATCGGCTCAGGCTGCGATGCTCGGCAGAAATCCGGAAGTCCGTCAGCCCGCCAGTAAGAGAGTAGTCCCTGCGACGCTGCCAGCGCGAGAAATCTGTGATCGGCGCGCATCGACCTGCCGGCTGGCCCCGCAAGGATGGAGGTGCTGTATCCATCGAGATGATCGAGCCAGAAACGGTCCGCATCCGGTTCGGATCTTGGCCACGCCGGGTAAAGCCTGGCTGCAATCGCGTAGGAGCGGTCCAGATCGCCGAAATCGGCGAGGATCGTCATGCACAGGCTGAGCGTGAAATCGCTGAGGTCGTCGGTGGCGCAGGCTCGCTCCACTCCCGCACTGTCCCGCTTCTGCAGAGCCGCCATGAGCGCCGCGAAAGCCGGTGGGTCGATCATCGGCCCGTCCGTGGCTGGATCGGCAAAGGCGGCCACACCACCGTAATTGCCGCGCTCGGCCATGCCGAGAAGACGACTCGCGCGCAGCCGGCGGCTGTTGTCGGGCCACAGCCGCATCGCATCGCGATAAACCTGCTCGGCTTCACTGCTTCTTCCGGATACTTCGAGCATCCGGATCATTCGGGCGAGCTTCGCCGGCTTGTAGGGATCGTTGGCCATGGACTGGTTAGCGAGCTGGATCGACTCGTCGATTCGACCGGCTTCGTACAGCAAGCTGCTCAGATAGCCGGGCACGAAGGAGGACCGTGGATCAACCTTAAGGGCGTGGCGCACACGAGCGTCGCATTGCGTCATCAGCACCGGGCTGTGGAGCTCACACCAGGTGAGATAGACGTCACCAAATTCGGGTGCCAGCGCACGGGCTTCGTCGCTCGCGCGGCGACCAAGCGCGAGGGCGTCGTCGCGCTCCCCCCGCGGAATGGTACCCAGACCGAAGCCGGTAACAGCGGCGAGCGATAATTGAGCCATCGCGGAATTCGGGGCCGAGGCAGCGGCATGACGCGTCAGTTGATACGCACGCAGGCGGTCGTGACCTTCAATCGTCTCGATCAAAGCATTCATCAGCTCGGATGCGATCTCCGGGCGAAGGTGTTCGCGCGGGTCGAGCAACATTTCCGCACCCGTCCAGGCCAGCTCAGCGGCGGTCGCAGCGCCGATCCGGTCCGGCAGATCCGCTGCCTTGTCGACCGGCGCAGTGAAGTCGTGCGTGTAGAGGATGGTGCCGTCGCGTCTGGAGACCAGCTGCACTGTTGCTTCGATCGAAGTCGCGACGTGCCGGATGTTCCCCGAGAACAGATAGTCGGTCCGGGCAGGTTGATTGCCACCAGGATCGTCCCGGACGATCGCGAAGCCGCTCTCCGCCATCATGTGCGAAATGGACACGGGCGCAGCCTGCGCGACTTGCCGCGCCAGCGGATCGTTCGCTTCGGCGACGAACGGGGCCACCGAGATGCTTGGCGTCGGCGGAAGCCCCTGACTTGGCGGCCGGCGGTCGAGCCACCACCAACCGGCAAGCCCTGCAACGGCGATGATGGCGGTAGCTGCGGCCGCTCCAATCCGGCGGCGCTTGCGGATCGAGGTCGCCAACCCGTCGCCTTCGACGAGCCGGTAGCCCGCTCGCGGTACCGTCTCGATCGCGAAGCCACCGGCCCGGTCGGCGAAATGGCGCAGTAGCAAGATCGAGCGGTTGATGACGTCATCGCCCACGATCCGGCCGTCCCAACACAGCTGCACGAGCTCGTCGCGCGTGACCACTTCGCCGCGGCGACTGACCAAAGTAAGCAGGACTTTTAGAGTCTGCGGCTGAAGCCGCTCCTGTCCGCCGGTCCAGGTCGCGTCCCGCGAGACCGGATCGACGGTTGCCGCGCCGACCCGAAACGACCGCCGGTCGAGCAGCCCTGCCGTCAGCAATTGCGACGGTGCCGGACGGTTCATCCGATGCCCCCTTGGCAGGGCACATTAGCAGAAATCAGGAATAAATCAGCTTTTTGCCATCGCCCCTGTTCTTGATCCGGGACAGCAAAGCCGCGCGTGTTCGGGACGATCCGCTCGCGCAAGATTCATTTGGGGAATTTCGGGAGAACCAGGTCATGAAAACATTCGTCAGAGCAACGACGGTCGTGCTCGTCGGCATCGGCGCCGTCACCTTCGCATCGAGTGCGTCCGCGTGCAGCGATAACCTGCTGCCGCACCAGGCATCGTGGCAGGGTGGCAGCGGAGGTTTGTTCCACCAGGCATCGATGGACAGCCCCGGCAACCATTCGATCGTGGGAATGTGGTCGTTCAAGATGACCCCGACCGCGGGGCCAGGCGACTTTGGCTACCAGCAATGGCATTCGGACGGGACCGAGCTGATGAATAGCGGCGGCCGGGCGCCGGCGACCGAGAATTTCTGTATGGGCGTGTGGCGGCAGGTCGCGCCATCGCGCTACCATCTCAACCATCTCGCGCTGAGCTATGACCCTTCGTCGGGCCAAATCAACGCGCGGGTCAATATCAAGGAAGACGTCACCCTCGATCCGAGCGGCATGAACTACAGCGGCTCCTTCACGCTCGATGTCTATGATCCAACCGGAACCACGGCGGTTGCGCATCAGAACGGTCAGGTGACCGCGCAGCGCGTGCCGGCCAACTGAGAAAGTTGAGCGCGGCTTCCTTCGGCTGGGGGAAGCCGCGCTCTGCCGACGCCGATGGTTCGCTCTCGCACCTCGCTAGCCCTCGCGGCGATAGGCTTGCTGATGTCAGCCGAACGTTCGGCCGCGGAGCAAGCACCGCCGGCGGTCGGCTGGTTCCAATTGCCTTCGCGGGGGCCGGCGCCGGCGGTTGTTGCCGGCACCCCCTTCGGTCTGGCGGCTCCCCCGGCAGGTCCCGGCCTGATCGCGGACGAAGGTGAGGACTTCGAGATCGTGAAACTGAAATATGCCGATGTCAGCGAGATCGTCGGCCTGCTCACCGGTAACCAGACAATCAAGTCGAACGACGATTTCAGCCCGCAGGAACCCAATTTCGGTTCCAGCAGTGCCGCCGGGGGCTATTTCGGCGGTGCCGGGGGGATCCCAGCCGCTCCGATCCTGTCCGCGCCCAACGGAATTCTGATCAGTAGCGATTCCGTCGGCCAGGCGGTGGACGGAACGATCGGAATCGACCGGCGGCTGAACGCGATCATCCTGCGCGGCTTGCCCTCGCGGGTGGCGGCGATCAAGCATGAGATAGCGTTGCTCGACGTGCCCGTGACCAGCGTCGTTCTGGAAACCGAGTTCGTCGAACTGAGCGAAACCGGCGCCCGCAACCTCGGGCTCGATTTCAACAACGGCAACGGCCAGGTCGCCGCGGCTAACGTCATCTATACCAAGGGCGTTCCGGGGCTGAGCGATACACCGCGATTTGGCGGCGTGAGCGCCAGTTTCCAGGTCGCACTCTATGCTCAGATCGCCAAGGGCGAAGGCGAGATCGTTTCCAAGCCGCGCATCTCGGCGCAAAGCGGCGCGACCGCGAAAATCGTCACGGGAGACGCGCTCCCTATCCTCACCTCGATCGCTCTCTCCGGCGTGAACGCGGTCCAGCAGCAGGTCGAATATGTGAACGTCGGAGTGACTCTGCAGATTGCGCCGCGCGTCAGCGATGACGGTTTCGTGACCGCGCATGTCTTCGCGGTCGTGTCGAGCGTCACCGGATTCTCGCAGGGTTATCCGACGATCAGCCAGCGCGAGGCCTCCACCTCCGCCACCGTGCGCGATGGCGAGACCTTTGTCATCGGTGGCCTGACCGAGGAGAGCCGGATTTCCAACAAGAGCAAGCTGCCGCTGCTCGGCGACATCCCGTTGCTCGGATCCCTGTTCAAGGTCGAGCACACCAACCGCGCCAAGCGCGACCTCTACATCGTGGTCACCCCGCACATTCTTGTAACGGGCGCAACCAACGCCCACCCAAACTCGTCACCAGCGCCGCCAGGGCGATCCTCGCTTTAGGTTTTGAGGTTTTAGGTTTTTGAAGCCAGCCTTGCGCGAGGCGCTCGTGCTGGCTACCTCGCCCGCGGCTTAGGAGTGTAGCTCAGTTGGTAGAGCATCGGTCTCCAAAACCGAGGGCCGGGGGTTCGAGTCCCTCCACTCCTGCCAGCCGCGAGCTTGAAGAGTCGGTGCGGGCTCGCTAAGTCGCGTCCCAGCCCCGCCGGCCCACAGGCCCGCGGGGCGCTTTTCTATCCGAAACGCGAAGCAGCGGAAGCGAACCCAGAGAGTGGCCAAAGTCTCCCCCGGCGAATTCATCCGGCAGGTCCGAGTCGAGACCGGGAAGGTCCACTGGCCGACCCGCAAGGAAACCGTCGCCACCACCATCATGGTGATGATCATGACGATCATCCTCGCCTTCTTCTTCTTCGGCACCGACGCGCTCTTCTCGAGCATCGTCAAATATCTGCTGAGCTTCCTCGGCTAACGCGAAGGCACACGAGAAAACAATGTCCCGTTGGTACATCATCCACGCTTATTCCGGCTTCGAGAACAAGGTCCGCGACGCGATCAACTCGGAAGCGACCCGCATGGGCCTCGAACGCTTCGTCGAGCAGATCGAAGTACCGACCGAGACGGTGACCGAGATCAAGCGCGGCAAGCGCGTCGAATCCGAGCGCAAGTTCATGCCCGGCTACGTCCTCGCGAAGCTGGAGATGAACGACCAGGTCTATCACCTCGTAAAGAACACCCCGAAAGTGACCGGCTTCCTCGGCCCTGGCGGCAAGCCCCAGCCGATCCCCGACACCCAGGCTGCGCGGATGCTCTCGACCAAGGACGAGGCAGCAGCCCAGGCGCCCAAGCAGAAGATCCACGTCGATTATGAAATCGGCGATGCCGTGAAAGTGCTGGACGGTCCCTTCGCGAGCTTCAACGGGGTGGTCGAGGAGCTCGACTTCGATCGCGGTCGCGTGAAAGTCTCGGTCAGCATCTTCGGCCGGGCGACCCCGGTGGAGTTGGAGTTCGAGCAGGTCGAACGGGTCAAATAGCTTCCGAGAAGCGCTTTCGGCGTCAGGCGCGACCGACGAACATGAACGCCGCCGCTCCGATGATGCAGGCGAAGGCGCCAAGATAGCGCCAGCCGATAGGCTCCTTGAGGAAAACCGCGGCAAAGACCGCGAATACGGTCAGCGTGATTACCTCCTGGATAATCTTCAACTGACCGCCACTGATTCCCTGGGCATAGCCGATGCGATTAGCGGGGACCGCGAAGGAATACTCGACGAGCGCGATGCTCCAGCCGATCAGGATCGCGGCGAGCATCGACAGATTCGGGAACTTTAACTGCCCGTACCAGGCCAGCGTCATGAAAATGTTGGAGATGCAGAGTAGCGCGATCGTAGTCATGCCGACGGCATTAGCCGTCCGCCGGATGAAACTCCAAACCGCCGGAACGCGCAGAAGCCTTCGAGGCAGCTGCGCGCCCGGTCACGTCTTGCCTTCGGCCTTACTTGGCAGCGTTGCGCGGATCGTCTTTCGGATCGACGTAGGTGATTCCGAACGGGCCTTTGCCGCTGACCTCGATCTCCGTCGCCGCGCTGTTCGAAGCCCAGTGGTTCATCCCCGCCTGCATGGTGATGTGATACCCCTTGGTCAGCGACCCCGCGCTCGCCTGGTTGACCTTGTCGCCCATGCCGTAGGCGAGCGGCCCGCCGGACAGCACCCTGACCATCTCGTCGCCCGGGTGATGGTGCGGCGGAACGACAAAGTTGGCCGGCAGCTTCGCGCGGATGACGAAATTGCTGCCTTCCTTGGCCGGATCGCCCGAAACGACCGCGAACTTGGACCCGGCGGGCATCCCCGCGGTCGGGCCGTCCATCCACTTCATGGCTTTCGATTGGGCCGGCGAGGCGACGATCAACGCGCTTAGGCTGAAAATGATGAGGCGATGCATACAGTACCCCCTGTTGCTACCTTCCCGGCCACGGCTGTTAGCACAAGTTGCGGTGCAGTTGCATCTCGTGTAGGAGCGCCGGCTTCCGACAAACCGGAAACGTCTGCGGGAGATCGCCTCGGGTGATCGCTTGGACCGCTAAACTTGAAACGAGAGTGAAATGGCTAAGAAAATCACCGGCTATATTAAGCTGCAGGTGCCGGCCGGCACTGCCAATCCGGCCCCGCCGATCGGACCCGCGCTTGGTCAGCGCGGAGTCAATATCATGGAGTTCTGCAAGGCGTTCAACGCCGCGACGCAGGAACTAGAGAAAGGCGCCCCGATCCCGACGGTCATCACCGTCTATGCGGATCGCAGTTTCTCGTTCGTCACCAAGTCGCCCGCCGCGAGCTTCCTTCTGAAGAAGGCCGCGCGGATCCAGAAGGGATCGAGCGAGACCGGCAAGGCGAGCGCTGGCACCATCCGCCGCTCGCAGCTGCGGGAAATCGCGGAAGTGAAGATGAAGGATCTGAACGCCAACGACCTCGACGCTGCGTCGAAGATCATCGAAGGCAGCGCCCGAGCGATGGGCCTCGAAGTGCGGGAGGGCTGAAGCGATGGCCAAGCTTTCCAAGCGCCAGAAGGCGCTCACCGCCGTCGATCGCGAGAAGTTCTACGGGGTTGATGAAGCGCTCGGGCTCGTGAAGAGCAATGCGACCGCCAAGTTCGACGAGACCGTCGAGGTCGCGCTGAACCTGGGCGTCGATCCGCGCCATGCCGACCAGATGGTCCGCGGCGTCGTCAATCTCCCCAAAGGCACCGGCAAAACCGTCCGCGTCGCCGTGTTCGCGAAAGGTGCCAAGGCCGATGAAGCCAGGGCCGCCGGAGCCGACGTCGTCGGGGCCGAGGACCTGATGGAGACCGTTCAGGGCGGCCAGATCGACTTCGATCGGGTAATCGCGACGCCCGACATGATGGGCGTCGTCGGACGTCTCGGTAAGGTGCTCGGCCCCAAGGGACTGATGCCGAATCCGAAGCTCGGCACGGTGACGATGGACGTCACCAAGGCAGTCACCGACGCCAAGTCGGGTCAGGTCGAGTTCCGCGTCGAGAAGGCCGGCATCGTCCACGCCGGCATCGGCAAGGCGAGCTTTTCGGAAAGCGACCTCAAGGAGAACTTCATCGCGTTCATGGACGCGATCATCAAGGGCAAGCCGTCCGGGGCGAAGGGCAAGTTCGTCAAGAAGCTCAGCGTCTCCTCGACGATGGGTCCGGGGCTGAAGATCGATTTGGACGAAGTCGCCGGCGCCTGATTTTGCCTTGGCGTCCAGGCGGGTCAGGTCCCGCCTGGACCCCTTCCCGATGGTGTTGCGTCGACGCAACGGTCTCAAGCAATTGCGTATTGTCGAAGTCTGGCGCAACCAGAACGACACGCGTAAGTTCCCGCGCCGAGCGTAACAAGCCGCCGAAAGGGGATAAGTACCAATGCGCAAAATTCTGTTTCTCGCTACCGTTGCAGCGGCGGCCGTGGCTTCGCCGGCTTATGCCCGGGATGGCAGCCCCTATGTCGGGCTCGAGGGGGGAATCATTTTCCCCGAGACCAAGGACGTGAACGGTAGCGTCGACTTCACCAATCCGACCCTCATTGACTTCGGTGCGGCGTCGATCGGCAGCGAACGCTTCAAGAAGGGCTACGACGTCGACGTGATCGGCGGTTACGATCTGGGACTTTTTCGGATCGAAGGGGAGCTTGGGTACAAGCATTCCAGCGTAAAGCATTACAACCTGACGGGTGTCTTCCTGAACAACATCAACAGCGGTGTTGGAACCAACTTCACCTCCGGCGATCAGCTTGGATTTTCGCGCAAGGTGAGCGTCTTGTCGGCGATGCTGAATGGCATGATCGATGTGGGCGACAACGCCGGATGGAGCGGGTTTGCCGGCGGCGGCATCGGCTATGCTCATTTCAAGGAAATGGGTGACAGCGAAAGCAAAGCCGCGTGGCAGGCGATCGCGGGCGTGCGCGCAGCGGTCACGGAGAATGTCGACGTTGGACTGAAATATCGCTTCTTCCGCAGTCTCGGTCGGTTGAAATTCAATGATTCCGCGAGCTTTTCCGGCGGGACTGCTTTCATCAATTCGAGTCAGCACTTCAGTTCGCACAGCCTATTGCTGAGCGTGGTCTATAATTTCGCTGCGGCTGCACCACCACCTCCGCCTCCGCCGCCGCCTCCGCCGCCACCGCCTGCTACGCAGACGTGCCCGGACGGCTCGGTGATCCCGGCGACGGCGACGTGCCCGGCTCCGCCGCCTCCGCCTCCCCCGCCGCCCCCACCGGCGCAGCGCGGCGAACGCGGCTAAGTTCAAGCGTTTCAAAGGGGATTGGCCCGGACGGCAGATGTCGTCCGGGCCTTTTCTTTAGGTAAGGTGCGCGCTAGCCATAGGTCTCGGCCGCGTTCCTGCCGTTCATTCCCGAGGACTCCCATGAAGCTTTCCGTCGCCCTGCTCGCGTCCGCCGCGATCGCGCTCGCTGCTCCCACTGCTGTCACCGCTCAAACGGTGGCTCAGGTCGATACGGTTGATCCGAGCACTCCAACCCAGCTCCCCCGCACGGCGATTCCGCATCATTATGCACTGACAATCACGCCACATGCTTCGAAGCTGACGTTCGACGGGACGATCGAGATCGACCTCCACGTCATCAAACCGACCTCGGCGCTGGTGCTGAACGCGGCGGATCTCAACTTTGCCTCCGCGACGGTTCGCGCGTCGAGCGGAGGCGCCGCTGTCTCCGGCCGAGTTGCGGTTGACGCAAAGGCACAAACCGCAACGCTGAGCTTCCCGCGCGCGCTGGTTCCCGGCAGCTATCAGTTGAGGCTGGTTTATTCCGGCAAAATCAACACCCAGGCGAATGGCCTGTTTGCGCTCGATTACAAGAACAAGGAGGGCCGCGACGCGCGAGCTCTGTTCACTCAGTTCGAGGCGGCCGATGCCCGCCGCTTCATGCCGAGCTGGGACGAGCCCGATTATAAAGCGACGTTCGACCTCACTGCGCGCGTTCCGGCGAATGAAATGGCCGTGAGCAACATGCCTGCTGCAACTTCGCAACCGATCGCCTACGGCCTCAAGGAAGTTCGTTTCCAGACGACCCCAACCATGTCGTCATATCTGTTGTTCTTCGCCACCGGCGACTTTGACCGGATCACCAAGCCATCGGCTGGCAAGGAAGTCGGCGTGGTGATGAGCCGCGGCAATGGGCCGAAGGGCGAACTCGCGCTCGATGCAGAGGCCGAGATACTTCCTTATTACAACGAATATTTCGGGACGCCCTACCCCCTCCCCAAGCTCGATAACGTCGCCGGCCCCGGCCAGTCTCAGTTCTTCAGCGCGATGGAGAATTGGGGCGCCATCTTCACCTTCGAGCGGAGTCTCCTCGTCGATCCGGCGATCACTTCCGAAGCCGACCGCCAGCGGATCTTTGGAACAGAAGCCCATGAAATGGCGCATCAATGGTTCGGCGACCTCGTCACCATGGACTGGTGGGGCGACATCTGGCTGAATGAGGGGTTCGCCAGCTGGATGGCGAACAAGGCCACGCAGCACTTTCATCCTGATTGGGGTGGCGACGTCGACCATGTCGCCGCGCGCGAAGCGGCAATGGGGCAGGATTCGTTCAAGTCGACCCATGCTATCGTGCAGGATGTACGGACCGTCGAACAGGCGAACCAGGCGTTCGACGCGATTTCCTATTCGAAGGGGGAGTCCGTGCTCTCGATGCTCGAGAGCTTCGCTGGGCCGGACCTGTGGCGCGCGGGCATCCAGTCATACATCCGCAAGCACGCCTATCAGAATGCGAAGACCGAAGACCTTTGGAGCGCGATGGAGGGCGTCGGCGCGAAGGGCCTCGCCACCGTCGCCCGCGATTTCACCAACCAGCCGGGCGTGCCGCTGATCGAGGTCGGTCCGGCGCAGTGTGTCGGTGGCCGCACGGTCGCGACGATCACGCAGAGCCAGTTCTCGAACGACGAGCGGGCGCAGACGATGGCGCATCCGCTCGTTTGGCATGTGCCGGTCCGGGCAAGCGCCGGCGGTCCGTCCGCCCAAATCCTCACCGAGGGACCGACGACGCAGATCGCAGTACCGGGCTGCGGACCCCTGCTGATCAACGCAGGCCAGACCGGTTATTACCGCACGCTCTACCAGCCTGCGCTGGCGCAGTCGTTGCAGGGTGCGTTCCCGAGCCTTGGCGCGGTCGACCAGTTCGGCATCATGAACGACCTGCTCGCTTTGTCCGAGACAGGCTATCAGCCGATGGCGATCGGTCTCGATTTCCTGAACGCGGTGCCCGCGAACGGCAATGCGAAGCTCGTCCAGTCCGCGCTTAGGCATTGGAGCGGCCTCTACGACGACATGGACTCGATCCCGGCTGGACAGCGCGCGATCGCGAATCGAGTGACCCGCGCCTATGGCCCGCGGCTGCAGCAGCTTGGCTTCGCGCCACGGCCGGGCGAACCGGCAGTCGATGCCCTGCTTCGTTCGAGTCTCATCTCGACTCTGGGCAAGTTCAAGGACCCGACCGTCATGGCGGAAGCCCACCGCCTGTTCGGGGCGTGGGAAGCAAATTCAAACGCGATTCCGGGCTCGCTCAAAACGACCTGGCTGGACCTCATTGCCCGCAACGCCGACGAGGCGACGTGGAATGCGATCCACGCCAAGGCGCAAGCGGCGACCGGCTTCGCAGAGCGCGCCTCTCTCTACCAGCTACTCGGCGCGGCGAGCAACGAAGCGCTCGCCCGCCGGGCGCTCGATATTGCCATGACCAACGAACCCGGAAAGACGACTAGCTCGGGCATGATCACGAGCGTCGCGGACCAGCATCCTCGCATGGCGGTCGACTTCGTGCTTGCGCACCTTGCCCAGGTGAACCAGCTCGTCGACATCTCGGGGCGCTCGCGCTTCATGGGGCGGCTCTCCGGTCGCAGCGCCGACGCGAGCCTCGTCCCGACATTGGAAGCCTATGCCAATGCCAATCTCGCCGCGTCGGACCGAAAGCCCGTCGATCAGGCGATCGCCCGCATTCGGTTCGATTCCGGCAAGCTGCCGCGCGAGCGGAGCGAACTCGGGGCTTGGCTGCAGGCGCACCCCTAAGGGTTGATCGCTCGAGGTTTTTCGCTATAGGCCCCCGCTTGCATCGCTTCGGCGGTGCACTCGTCCGAGACAGCTGCTGTTCTTTGCATGAGCAAAGGACTTAATCCGCGGCCTAGACGGGGACAGGAATCATTCGAAGCGGTTTGCCGTTTCGTCGTGCGCTGCATTTGAGCGGCGCCATCGATCCCCACCCCACGGACACGAGCGCCTGAGGTTCGCCTCGGGCATTTGTTGAAGCTCGTTCGGAAGCAATTCCGGACGAATTTTTGGAGTTGGCATGGATCGATCGCAAAAAGCCGATCTGGTCGACGAGCTGAAGAACGTCTTCACTGAGACGAGCGTGGTTGTGGTCACCCGCAATCATGGTCTGACGGTGGCGCAGTCCACGGACCTGCGTTTGAAGATGCGCGACGCCGGAGCCCAGTTCAAAGTTGCGAAGAACAGCCTTGCCCTGATTGCGCTCGAGGACACTCGCTACAAGCCGATCGGCGACCTGCTTACAGGACCGACCGCTTTGGCGACGTCCGGAGACCCCGTCGCGGCGGCCAAGGTGGCCGTCGATTTCGCCAAGACTCACGACAAGTTCGAGATCGTAGGCGGAGCGATGGGCGACACGGTCCTCGACGTGAACGGGATCAAGGCGCTGGCCGAGCTTCCCTCGCTCGATCAACTGCGCGCGACGATCGTGGGCCTCGTCCAGGCGCCCGCGACCAAGATCGCCCGCACCGTCGCCGAGCCGGGCGCCCAGCTGGCACGCATCTTCGGCGCTTATGCGGCCAAGGAAGCGGCATAGGTTTTTGTTTCAGTTTTCAACGCACGACAAAGGGGCCGCTGCCCCACCCAAGGAGTATGAAATGGCTGACATCACCAAGCTGGTTGACCAGCTTTCCGAACTGACCGTCCTCGAGGCCGCTGATCTTGCCAAGGCGCTCGAAGAGAAGTGGGGCGTCTCGGCCGCCGCTGCGGTCGCGGTTGCCGGTCCGGCTGCCGGCGGCGGTGCCGCTGCCGCGGCTCCGGTTGAAGAGAAGACCGAGTTCGACGTGATCCTGACCGGCGACGGCGGCAAGAAGATCAACGTGATCAAGGAAGTCCGTGCCATCACCGGCCTGGGCCTGGGCGAGGCTAAGGCGCTGGTCGAGGGCGCGCCCAAGGCCGTCAAGGAAGGCGTCAACAAGGACGAAGCCGAGAAGATCAAGAAGCAGATCGAGGACGCCGGCGGAACCGTCGAGCTGAAGTAACCCGAGCAGCCCGTCAGGACTGCATAGAGTTATCCCGGCGAAGGCAGGGGATTCACAGGAAGGGCGGCTCTTCGGGGCCGCCCTTTTCATTGGGCCCAAGCGACAAGCTGAGCCGAGGCACCGATGAGCCGACAACAATCGCATCGCGCGGTTCGTTTCCCCTCCATGCGCCTGGCTCCCAGCCAGCGCTTGCTGAAGGAGTGAACTGATGAAGAAGATGATCCTGGCGCTGGCCGCCGCGGGAATGATCGGGATAGCGCTGCCGGCCACGGCGCAGACCATCAATCAGCGTGAAGCGCGGCAAACGCAGCGAATCAATCGCGGCATCCGGAGTGGCCAGCTTACGCCGGCCGAAGCACGACGCCTCCACTATCTCGAAATGCGGCTACGCAGGACCGAAGCGCGGATGCGCTGGCGCAACGGTGGTCGCTTGACCCCGATGGAGCGCCAGCGCCTGCGCGCGATGGAGCGGCGCGACAGCGCCGAAATCTATCGTCTCAAGCACAATTACCGAAATCGGTAGTCGGACGAGGGCGGCTCGGAAACGGGCCGCCCTTTGCTTCATTCATTCGCGCTTTCGGTGAGTTTGGAAGGGGGCCTCAGGGCTGCTTTTTGGCATGGGCATTCCGGAAGAACCACCCTACGCTCCCTTCTGCGAAGCAGTCGCGACGGAGCGTGTGTGGGGTTGCTTAAGAACTTCTTCAGGGTCGCCAACCGTAACGGCTACAACTCCACGGCCGCGTACCAACGGCATTTGGCGAGCAAGTTGCGGTTACATCGGAGCAACCGCGACCTCGCCTTCGCCGACGCGATCGGTTCTCAAACGATCGAATTGTTCGAAAGTCAGGGCGACGGCCAAGTCGCGGTACTAAAATACCACGGTCTCCGGGATGGCATGTCAATCTACGATCTTGGATGTGGATGCGGACGAACAGCCCAGGCGCTGCAGCGCGCCGGCTGGCGTGGTCGTTACATTGGAGCAGATATCGTCGATGGCTTCATCGCTGAATTAAGGCGCAAGTGCCCGGCGTTCGAAGCGCATGTGCATCGAAAGCCGACGATCGTCGCCGAAGATTCATCGCTTGATATATTGTTCCACTGGTCGGTGTTCACACATATCTCTCCAGAGGAATGCTTCCTCTACCTGGAGGACAGCTTCCGCGCACTGAAGCCAGGAGGGAAGCTGATCTTCTCTTTTCTCGAGATGGCCGATCCGCATTACTCCAGAATATTCGAGAACCGCTTGAAGCGGCTTCGGAACGAGCGGCGCCTGCCCTTGCTGGACACTTTCCTGCATCCGGACTGGATCAGACTTTGGGCGGAAAAGATCGGCTTCGGGGAACCTCGCTTCACCGATGGCCTGGACGGCAGCAATCACCCGCCAATGTGGCAAACCGTGGCGGTCATCGACAAGCCATCGGCCTAAAGGCGGCCAATGGAGCTATCTAGAGTTTCGCCAGGAACTCATCGATCGCGGCGACAGCCTCCGGTTCGTTGAGTTCGGGCGCGTGGCCGACGCCGGGAACGAGGACGAGCTTCATGTCGGGCGCGACCTGTTGCATCCGTCGCGCCGTGGCCTCGGTGAGGAGGTCGCTCTTGGCGCCGCGCACGACCAGCAGCGGCTTTTCAGCAAGCACTCGGAAGAACGGCCAAAGGTCGACATTCGGCGTCGGTCCGGTCGTCTTGAACGGCTCGGCGATCGCCATGTCATAGTCGAAGCGGACCTCGCCATTTTCCTCGCGGCAGTTACGCTTCGCCATCTTGACCCAGTCATCATGGGCGTAGCGTTCGAACGACGCGCCGTAGTTCGCGGCGATGGCGTCGGCCGCTTCGTCCCAGCTGCCGAACCGCCGGTCATTACCGACATAGGTCAGGATCCGGTTGACGCCCTCGACGTCGACGTCGGGGCCGACGTCATTCATGATCGTCGCGAAGATCCGCTGGGGCGCCATCGCCGCCATGGTCAGGGTGACGAGACCGCCGAGCGACGTGCCGGCAAAGATCGCCTGGTCGAGGGCGAGCTGGTCGAGCAGCTCGATCACATCGCCGGCATAGGTCAGCGGATTGTAACGCTGCGGGATCGGATCGTAATCGCTGCCGCCGCGGCCGCGAAACTCCAGCGCCAGGACCCGGAAACCTGGAGAATAGCGCTCAGCGAACTCGGTCCAGTCGCGGCTATTTCTCGTCAGGCCATGCAGGCAGAGGATCGGCGGCTTGTCGGCCGCTCCCGCATAATCGCGATAGTGCAGCCGCAAGCCGTCGCGAACGGTCATATAACGGTCTTCGTAGCGGCCGCTCATGCGCCAAATCCCTGCCGCCAGACTCGGCTCATGATCGCTGCCACCTGTTCGCTATCGGCGTCATCCCACACGGCGAAGCGAAGGCCGATGAACACATTAGCGCCCATCATCCCCCACGCAAGAACGTCGACGTCCTTGTCGCTGAATCCGCTGTCGATCTCGCCCTTTTCTCGAGCCGACCGAAGGCGCGCCGCGATACGGCTCGCGGTGGTCTCATAATGCTCTCGGTAGGCAGTTGGATCGACGAATTCGGATTCGTCGATGATCCGGTAGATGTCGCGGTGCTCGCGCGCGAACCTTAGGAATGCCGCGAGCGCCCGGCGTTCGCTGTCGAGCCCATCGACGCCCTCGCCAAGTACCGGTCCGACCGTATCACGCACCTGCTCGGACATGTCGTGCACGAGCGCCTGGAACAGGCCCTCCTTCGATTGGAAGTAAGTATAAAAGGTGCCCAGCGCGACTCCGGCGCGCTGGGTGATCCCGACGATCGAGCTTTCGGCGAAACCTCTTTCGCCAAACTCCTCTCGCGCGGCATCCAGGATCTTGCGCATGGTACGCTCGCCGCGGGCCGTTCGCGGCGCCTTGGCGGCCCCGGTGGCACCGAGCTGCGCCCTGTCATCCACCTTCACCCCCATTCGTTCCCCCTACCGCGGCGGCTCGCAATCGCAAGTTGAAACACGGTTCAACTTTCAGTATGACACGATTGTGAGTGTGGGCGCAACCGGTGCCCGCAAGGGGGAGAATCCGATGCGCGTAACTTCTGCACGCGCCGCTTTGCTTGGCACGGTTGCCGCGGCGGCATGTTTCACGACTCCGGCCGTAGCCGCTGAGACGCAGGGCACTCAGCCCACCAATCCGCCGGCGGCGAGCAACGCGCAGACGCAAGCTCAATCGGCGACCGCCAACGACCAGCAAATCGTCGTCACGGCCCGGCGGCGCAACGAGCTGCTGCTCGACGTGCCGGTAGCGGTTACCGCATATTCGGGCGAGCAGCTCGATCGGCGCGGCGCGCTCGACATCGCCGACGTCGCCAAGACCACGCCGGACGTGACCTTGAAGGCTTCGCGCGGGACCAACTCTACGCTGACCGCCTTCATCCGCGGCGTCGGCCAGCAGGACCCCGTCGCCGGGTTCGAGCAAGGCGTCGGCCTCTACCTCGACGACGTTTATCTGAACCGCCCGCAGGCAGCGCTGCTCGACATTTATGACGTCGAGCGGATCGAGGTGCTGCGCGGTCCGCAAGGTACGCTCTATGGCCGCAACACGATCGGCGGAGCGATCAAATATGTGACCCGCCGCATTCCGACCGACGGCCCGCACATGAGCCTGCGCACCAACATCGGCAATCACGGCATGTTCGACGCGATCGCGAGCGCCTCGTCGCCGGTCACATCCGCGCTCCGCGTGGGCGCCGCCGTCGCTCACTTCGGCAACAGCGGGTTCGGCAAGAACCTGACCACGGGCGAGAACAACTACAACAAGGACATCTGGGCAGCGCGCGGAACCGTCGAGTTCGAACCCTCACCCACCGTCTTCTTCCGGCTCGCCGGCGACTATACGTGGGACGACAGCAACCCGCGCGGCGGGCACCGCCTGATTCCCAATCTATGCACTATCTCAGCCTGCAACGCCGTCTTGCCGACGCTGACCAACGTTTTCGACAGCCAGGGCGGAATCAACGACCCGACGCAGGAAGTGCGCGCCGGTGGTGTGTCGCTGACCGGCGAGATCGGCCTCAACGACTGGATGAAGTTTCGCACAATAACGGCCTACCGCCGCAGCCACAGTGCCACTCCGATCGATTTCGACGCGCTTCCGTTCGTCGACCTCGATGTTCCGGCGAAGTATCACGATCATCAGTTCAGCCAAGAGCTGCAGCTGGTTGCCGACAAGGGCCCGCTCCAGGGCGTGGCGGGCCTTTATTACCTGAACGCCGACGCGGCGGATGTTTTCGACGTGCGGCTTTATACGACCGTGCCGGGGCTTGGGCTCACCGCAGCAACACGCGGTGACGTGAAGACGCGCACCTGGGCCGCATTTACGGACCTGACCTATAACTTCACGGATCAATTCAGCTTGTCGCTCGGCGGCCGCTACACATGGGACCGACGGTCGGCCAATGTCTTCCGACAGACCTTGATCCTCGGCGGCTCTCCTGAGCTCGGTGGCTCACCGCCGTTCAACGAGACGGGAACGCCGTTCCCAACGCCGGCCGCGTCGGTCACGTCCAACTTCAACGGCCGACGGGTCGACACCGCGTTCACCCCGAGGGCTTCGCTGACCTGGAAGCCGAACAAGGACAACACCCTCTACGTCAGTTACTCCCGCGGCTTCAAAGGCGGCGGCTTCGACCCGCGCGGCCAGTCGACTCAGGCGCCGACCCAGAGCCCGCAGGACATTTTCAATTTCATGACGTTCAAGCCCGAGACGGTCGACAGTTATGAGGTCGGGTACAAGGCCTCCCTGTTCGATCATCGGCTGCAGTTCGCGAGCGCGATCTTCGACGCCGAGTACAAGGACGTGCAGGTCCCGGGTTCGGCCGGATGCACGGTCGCCGGCATCCAGACCTTCTGCGGGATCACGACCAATGCCGGTGGTGCCCGCTTCCGAGGAGTCGAGTTGGAAACCAGCCTAAGAGCCGGCGAAGATATCGCGACCCCAGGGGATCGGCTTACGGTGTCCGGATCGCTCGGGTACCTTGACGCCAAGTACACGAAATTCATCAGCGTGGTCACCAGGGACATCAACAACAATCCGATCCCAGCGACCGTGGTCGACCTGGCGAAGTTCCGTAAGATTCAAAACACACCGAAGTGGACCCTGAGCGGAACGCTCGACTACGACACGCCGCTCGCCGACGGACGGCTCGATCTCAACACGACGCTTTCCTACCGGAGCTCGAGCCAGCAGTTCGAACTCGCCAGCCCCATGCTGGACCAGCCGGGATTTGCACTTTGGGATGCGAACCTCGTGTGGCGCTCGCGCGGCGATCGCTACGAGCTCGGCCTTCATGCCAAGAACATCGGCAACAAGAAGTACATCACCGGCGGTTACAACTTCCTGCTGCAGAACCCGTACACTGGCGCGTACATCCTGCCGAACGGCACTCCGGGATTGAGCCCGACGCTGGGCAAGACCGGTGTTCTGACGGCTTATTACGGTAATCCGCGGCAGATCTTCCTCTCCGCAGCCATCAACTTCTAACCTTCCTTCGAACGAGGGAGGCTCGGCGGGGCGTCTTCGGGCGCCCCCTTTTTTTTGGAGGCGTAGAGGCTTGAACCCTGTTGGATTTGGCTTATATCAGCCTCATCCAAACATATCGGCTCTGGCCGCACCTTGTCGTGCGCCCAGGGCTTTTCCCGTCCTCCCCGGGACAGGGTCCGAACGGCGCACGGACCGAACGCATTGGGGAGGGTAGCGGGGCAGCGCTCCACAATCGGCCCGGCGACGGGCCACCTAGCGGGGGCGCATCCATGCGTCTTCGCATAGCGCAGGGAAGCACATGGCCACCAAAGCGATCGACGCACCCCGTAAGACCACCAGCGGGCTGAAGACCAACTCGCGCAGAATTCGCAAGATTTTCGGCAATATCCATGAAATCTCGGAGATGCCGAACCTCATCGAGGTTCAGCGCGAGAGCTACGAGCAGTTCCTCCGCTCGGACCCCAAGACGGGCTATGTCTCGGGCCTCGAGAAGACCCTGCGCTCGGTGTTCCCGATCGTCGACTTCGCCGGCACGGCGCACCTCGACTTCGACCATTATGAGCTCGAAGAGCCGAAGTATGACACCGACGAGTGCCGCCAGCGCGGCCTCACCTATGCCGCGCCGATGCGCGTCACCCTCCGCCTGACCACGTTCGAAATCGATCCCGAGACCGAGGCCAAGTCCGTGATCGATATCAAGGAGCAGGACGTCTACATGGGCGACATGCCGCTCATGACGATGAACGGCACCTTCATCATCAACGGCACCGAGCGCGTCATTGTCTCGCAGATGCACCGCTCGCCGGGCGTGCTGTTCGACCATGACCGCGGCAAGACTCACGCCAGCGGCAAGTTCCTGTTCGCCGCACGCGTCATCCCGTATCGCGGCAGCTGGCTCGACTTCGAGTTCGACGCCAAGGACATCGTCAATGTCCGCATCGATCGCAAGCGCAAGCTGCCGGTCACCGCTCTCCTGCATGCTCTGGGCATGACCAGCGAGGAAATCCTCAACACCTTCTACAATCGCGTGACCTACACGCGCGGCAAGAACGGTTGGCAAATCCCCTATTCCGCCGAAGCCTGGCGAGGGCAGAAGCCGACGCATGATATCGCCGACGCCGACACGGGCGAGGTGATGTTCAAGGCCGGCGAGAAGATCACGCCGCGCCGCGCCAACCAGGCGGCCAAGGACGGCCTCAAGAACCTGATCATCCCGACCGAGGAAATCTTCGGCCGCTACTCGGCCTACGACCTCATCAACGAGAAGACGGGCGAAATCTACATCGAGGCCGGCGACGAGGTGACTCCGGAGAATCTGGATAAGCTCGACAAGGCAGGAGTGAAGAAGCTCGAGCTTTTGGACATCGACTTCGTCAACACGGGTCCGTGGATCCGCAACACCCTGAAGGCCGACAAGAGCGAGGAGGGCGACAGCGCGCTGGCTGACATCTACCGCGTCATGCGCCCCGGCGAGCCGCCGACCCGGGAGACCGCCGACGCGCTTTTCTACGGCCTCTTTTTCGATTCCGAGCGCTATGACCTCTCCGCGGTCGGCCGGGTGAAGCTCAACATGCGCCTCGGTCTCGATGCCGAGGACACCGTCACGACGCTCCGCAAGGAGGACATCCTCGCGGTCGTGCAGGAGCTGGTGAACCTCAAGGACGGCAAGGGCGAGATCGACGACATCGACAATCTCGCGAACCGCCGAGTCCGCTCGGTCGGCGAGCTGCTCGAAAACCAGTATCGCGTCGGCCTGCTGCGCATGGAACGCGCGGTGAAAGAACGCATGAGCAGCGTCGACGTGTCGACGGTCATGCCGAACGACCTCATCAACGCGAAACCGGCGGTCGCCGCGGTGCGTGAGTTCTTCGGCTCTTCACAGCTCTCGCAGTTCATGGACCAGACCAACCCGCTGTCGGAGGTCACCCACAAGCGCCGGGTCTCGGCGTTGGGCCCGGGCGGCCTCACCCGCGAGCGCGCAGGCTTCGAAGTCCGCGACGTCCACCCCACGCACTACGGACGAATTTGCCCGATCGA
>DASSIU010000059.1:0-4486 GCA_035691585.1 Sphingomicrobium sp.
CTGAAATGCCTTTGGCGTGGCGGCCGACCGAATGGATCATCGTCTCGTGCGTGATCCACTGGGTGAATTTCGTGTGCCGCCGTGACGCGGCGACGTCGTAAACGCCGAACTTCACGAAAGCGAAGACGCCGAGCGGGACGAGCACCGCGATCGCGATCGCGATTCCGATCAGGATGTGCAGCAGCTTCGCTCGACTCACGGCGGCTTAACGCCGCGCGCGCGGATTCGTTACGCCTCAGGCGGCTTCGAGCTTGCGAGCCTCGCGCTTGCGCTCATGCGGGTCGAGGAAGCGCTTGCGGATGCGGATCGCCTTGGGCGTGACCTCGACCAGCTCGTCGTCCTGGATATAGGCGATCGCCTGCTCCAGGCTCATCCGCCTGGGCGGGGTCAGGCGGATGCCCTCGTCCTTGCCCGACGCGCGGAAGTTGGTCAGCTGCTTGGACTTCAGGGGATTGACCTCGAGGTCCTGCGGCTTGGCATTCTCCCCGATGACCATGCCCTCGTAGAGCATCTCGCCGGGCGAGACGAACAGGATGCCGCGTTCTTCCAGCGCATTCAGCGCGTAGGCGACCGCAGGCCCCTGCTCCATCGAGATCAGCACGCCGTTCTGGCGGCCGGCGATCGGACCCTTGTAGGGACCGTACCGCTCGAACAGCCGGTTCATGATGCCGGTCCCGCGGGTGTCGGACAGGAACTCGCCGTGGTAACCGATGAGGCCGCGCGACGGCGCGCTGAAGGTCAGGCGCGTTTTGCCCCCGCCCGACGGCCGCATGTCGGTCATCTCCGCCTTGCGTACCGCCATCTTGTCGATGACCGTCCCGCTGAACTCGTCATCGACGTCGACGACGACCGTCTCGTACGGCTCCTCGCGTCCGTGAGGACCATCGCGGAACAGGACGCGAGGTCGGCTGATGCCGAGCTCAAAGCCTTCGCGACGAAGGGTTTCGATCAACACGCCGAGTTGCAGCTCGCCGCGGCCCGCCACCTCGAAACTGTCATTGTCCGCCGACGTTGTCACCCGGATCGCGACATTGCCTTCCGCCTCGCGCTCGAGCCGCTCGCGGATCACCCGGCTCTGCACCTTGTCGCCGTCGCGGCCCGCGAACGGGCTATCATTGACCGAAAAGCTCATTGCCAAGGTCGGCGGATCGATTGGACGCGCATGCAGCGGCGCTTCGACCGAGGGATCCGCGAAGGTGTTGGACACGGTCGCCTTGATCAGTCCGGCGATGGCGACAATCTCGCCCGCCTCCGCGCTCTCGACGGGGACGCGCTCTAGGCCGCGGAACGCGAAGACCTTGGTGGCGCGGCCCTCCTCGACGACATTGCCGTTCACGTCGAGCGCCTTGATCGGCATGTTGACGCTGAGCTTCCCGCTCTCGATCCGGCCGGTGAGAATCCGGCCGAGAAAGGGATCACGATCGAGCAGGGTAGCGAGCATCCGAAATGGGCCCGCATCGACCCGCGGCGGCGGCACGTGGCTGACGATCGTATCGAACAGCGGCGTCAGGTCGCCTTCGCGAACGTCATCGGTGAGCCCTGCATAACCCGCGCGGCCGCTGGCATAGAGCGTCGGGAAGTCGAGCTGCTCGTCGTTCGCCTCGAGGTTGAGGAACAGCTCGAACACCTCGTCGAGAACTTCGGCGGGACGTGCATCCGGACGGTCGATCTTGTTGACGACGACGATCGGACGAAGCCCCAGCGACAGCGCCTTGCCGGTGACGAACTTGGTCTGCGGCATCGGCCCTTCGGCGGCATCGACGAGCAGGATCACGCCGTCGACCATCGACAGGATGCGCTCGACCTCCGCGCCGAAATCGGCGTGGCCCGGGGTGTCCACGATATTGATGTGCGTACCCTTCCACTCGACGCTCGTGCACTTGGCGAGGATAGTGATTCCCCGCTCCTTCTCGAGGTCGTTGGAATCCATCGCGCGCTCCTCGACGCGCTGGTTGTCGCGGAAGGTACCCGACTGGCGGAATAGCTGGTCGACAAGCGTCGTCTTGCCGTGATCGACGTGGGCAATGATCGCCACGTTGCGCAGATTCATTTCGATTTTTCCGGAAGATTCGTGAGGCGCTCACATAGTGAAAGGTCGCCCATGTTGCAATGCAGCATGGCACAGGCGCGGGCGTGATGCGTTTTCATTCCTGACCAACGTATCAAGGAGGCGAGTGATGCCCCGCGGAGCATATACGGCCAAGCAGGACCGCAAGGCCAAGGATATCGAGAAAGGCTATGAGAAGCGCGGCGTTTCCAAGAAGGAAGCCGAGCGGCGCGCCTGGGCGACCGTCAACAAGCAGGATCACGGCGGCAAGAACAGCGGCCACGGCCGCAAGACCAGCCGGAGCGAAGCTGCCAAGAAGGGCTGGGAGACCCGCCGTCGCCACGGCAAGGGCTAACCTTCTAGTTGCGCTCGAGGATTTCGATCGCGCGTTCGAGCGCGCGAAGCTCGCTGTGCGCCATGCGCTCGAGCTTCTTGCGAAGCGCTGAGCCGCCCGCGATTCGGGTAGACAGGCGGTCGCGCCCCTCCTGCGTCAAGCGCAGCGCAAGCCGGCGACGGTTGTTCGGGTCCTGGGTTCGCTCGACCAGCCCGGAGCGAACAAGGGCGTCGATCGAGCGACTTACCGCCGGAGCGCCGCGGCCAATCGCTCTGGCCACATCGTTGAGGGTCGCGGGCTCACTGCCAGCGATTGCCGACAGCAGTTTTCGCCGCGCGCGCTCCATGCGTTCGGCCGGACCCTCCGCAACCCATTGATGAGCAACGGCAGTGAATCGCGCGGCAAGCGCCTCGGGGGTCGAGTTCCCGAACATGCTTGCAACCTAACAAATGTTTGCGTGAGCGCAATGTTGTTGCGGTGAAGTGCCCCGATTGCGGCCCCGGATCCGATCCGGGGGAAGCAACGCCGACGCGAAACAATCTGGATTGCTTCGTCGCTTGGCTCCTCCCAATGACGTGCGCGTGAGCACTCGCCCCCGCCTGCCCCGCAATGTCTGGGTCCTCGGCTTCGTCAGCCTGTTCATGGACCTGTCGAGCGAAATCTACCACGCGCTGCTGCCGGCATTCATCACCATCGTCCTGGGTTTGCCGGCGACCGCCCTCGGCGCGATCGATGGAGTTGCCGAGGCGACCGCCAATTTCGCCAAGCTCTTCTCCGGCCGCCTCTCGGACCGGAGCCTCAGGCGCAAGCCATGGGTGATGGCCGGCTACGGGCTCGCCGCGCTCTCGAAGCCGCTGTTCCCGCTCGCGACTAGTGCTCCAGCGGTCCTCATCGCCCGCTTCGCCGACCGCATCGGCAAGGGCATCCGCGGGGCGCCGCGCGACGCCATGCTCGCCGACGAGACTCCGGCGGAGATTCGCGGACGCGCGTTCGGGTTGAGGCAGACGCTGGACACGATTGGCGCGCTGCTGGCGCCGCTTGTCGCGATCGGGCTGATGGCCTGGCTGGCAAGCAATATCCGCGCCGTGTTCTGGATCGCGATCATCCCGGCCGCGATCTCGTTCCTGCTCGCCTGGCTGGCGCTGCGCGAGCCCGAGCAGCATCTGGCGCCGCTCAAGAAGTCGCCGTTCTTCGCCGGCTTCAAGGAGCTCGACAAGGACACCAAGCGCCTGCTCCAGGTCGGCTTCCTGTTCACCCTCGCCCGCTTCTCCGAGGCCTTCCTCATCCTCAAGGGCATCGACATCGGCCTCAGCGAAGCCATGTCGCCGCTGACGCTCGCGATCTTCAATCTCGCCTACGTCGCGCTGGCCTATCCCGCCGGCGCGCTCAGCGATCGACTGAAGCCGCGATCGATCCTGATGGTCGGCATCGTGGTGCTGATCGCCGGCAATGTCGTGCTGGCCGAGACGGGCGGTTTCGCCGGGCTGGTGGTCGGCACGATATTGTGGGGCGCGCACATGGCGCTAACCCAGGGCATTTTCGCGCGGATGGTCGCCGACAGCGCGCCGGACGAGCTGCGCGCCACGAGCTTCGGCGCCTTCTATTTCGTGACCGGCGCCGGCGGGCTCTTCGCCAGCCTCGGCGCCGGATGGCTGTGGGACCGGCAGGGCAGCAGCGCGACCTTCCTGACCAGCGCGGCCGTTGCGGCGGCGGCCCTCGCGATGCTCAGTTTGCTGAGAGAGGATTGCGCAAAACCGTCATTGCGAGCGTAGCGAAGCAATCCAGCGGCATGGATTGCCGCGTCGCTGCGCTCCTCGCAATGACGCTTACCGCGTGAACCTCTCGCCTTTCTCCGCCTTGTCGAGCAGTAGCTTCGAGAAGCTGAACTCGGGCTTCATCCGCTCTTCCTGGCGCTTCAGTCCGTCGACGATCTTGTCGAGCCCGACGGTGTCCGCCCAGAACATCGGGCCGCCGCGATAGACCGGCCAGCCGTAACCATAGACCCACACCACATCGATGTCGGACGCGCGCTGGGCGATGCCCTCCTCCAGGATTTTGGCGCCCTCGTTGACCATGGTGTAGAGCGTCCGTTCGACGATCTCCTC
>DASSIU010000060.1:0-2073 GCA_035691585.1 Sphingomicrobium sp.
CCGCTTCCAGCTCGGCCGCGCCAGCGCCGCGGCCTCGGTGCCTCAGCTCAATGTCCGCGAGACCGGCCTCGATGAGGAGGACGTGATCGAGCCCGCGGCGCTCCATCCGTGGAAGCTCGACCTGAAGATCGCGGGAAGGGATCTCCAGGTCACCGGCCTCGGAATCAACAGCCACTGGACCACCAACTTGCAGGTCGGCGGCTACGCCGACGCGCCGCGGTTCACTGGCCGGGCGGACCTCGTCCCCGGCAACGGCAATTACGACTTCGCCGGGCGCATCTTCCGGCTCGACCGCGGCGTGATCCGGTTTCGCGGCGAGAGCCCGGTCGATCCGCTGCTCGACATCCACGCCGAGGCGGCGGTGCAAGGCCTCGATGCCACGGTGACCGTCGCCGGAACCGGCCTCAAGCCCGAGATCACCTTCGCCAGCACGCCGCCGATGCCGCAGGACGAGCTCTTGTCGCGCATCCTGTTCGGCACCTCGATCACCAACCTGTCGGCTCCGGAGGCGCTGCAGCTCGCTTCGGCGGTCGCCGCTCTGCAGTCCGGCAACGGTAGTCTCGACCCCATCAACGCCCTTCGCAAGGCGGTCGGCCTCGACCGACTGCGCATCGTCCCCGCCGATGTCGCGACCGGGCAGAAGACCTCGCTCGCCGCCGGCAAGTACATCACCCGCAAGCTCTACGTCGAAGTCGTGACCGATGGGGCCGGTTATTCTGCGACGCAGGTCGAATATCAGGTGACCCGCTGGCTGTCGGTGCTGTCGACCGTGTCGACCATCGGCCGCTCGAGCGCCACCGTGCGCGTAAGCAAGGACTATTAGCTTTTCTGGCGAAATGGCCGCGCCGATGTGCTAATGCCGGGCCCCATGAGTCTGGCCATGATTTCGATCATGCTGGCCGTCTCCGGCGCGGACCCGGCAGCCGCTGCGACCCCGCAGCCTCCGGGAGCGTCCTTCACATCCGCCAAGACCCTCGCCGCGCTCCAGGAGTGCCTGACCGACAAGCTCTCCGCCGTCGGCGAAGTGGTCGCGCTGAAGATGGAAGATGATTCCACGACCCTGCTGGTGCGGGACAACCCCGATGGTCCGATGACCATCGACCTCGCGCCGCCCAAGGTCATCGTGACCTCGCGGTTCATCACCGGCTCGCAGAAGCTCGTCAAAGACTGCCTCTAAGGCCTATCCGTGCCGCATGATGCGTCAACCGCTCGACGTCGAGCTTGCGGCAGCAGGCAAGGCGGCCCTGAAGGCTGGTCTCGGACCAGTCACGCCTGAACTCCTGCACCTGGGGAATCATACATCAGCGCGGCTTGCGCCCTGGCCGATCGTCGCGCGCATTGCGTCGGGAACGTCATTCGATCTTTCCGGCGGCAGCATCCGCCGCGAGCTCCGTATTGGCAGCTGTCTCGCCCACCATCGCGCTCCGGCCGTTCGTCCTACTGATGCCGTAAAGCCGGGCCCCCACTTTGAGGACGGATGCGCGATTACGTTCTGGGCATTTGTCGATGGCAGTCCGGTTAGCACAGAGACCGACGAACGAATGGCTGCTGCAGCGCTTCAGAGGCTCCACGCCGCCCTGGCGGACGTTGGCCTGGAGTTACCCTCGTTCATGGACAAGATCACCTCGTGCGAGACCATCCTGGCAGATGAGGCCGCGGCGCCGAACCTCGCGCCTGCCGACCGATCCTTCTTGCAGAGCGTCTATGAACGGCTGCGCGCTGACCTGGACGGAGCGGGAAGAAGGAGCCAGCCGATCCATGGCGACTCCCATGTGGGGAACGCGATCATCACGGATGCTGGCGCGGTGTGGATGGACCTGGAATCGGTTTGCATTGGCCCGATCGAATGGGACATCGGTTTCATGCCGCCCGCAACCTGGTCCGAGTTCGAGCACGCCAATCCAACTCTAATCCGCGCTCTCGCCGACGCGAGCAGTTTCTGTGTGGCGACTTGGTGCTGGGCAGAGTTCGACCGGAGTCCCGCGACGAACGAAGCGGCGCTGCATCACCTTGCGAAACTGAAACACCGGTTTGGCTGAGCAAGGGTGAGAGTCCGCAGTGGGTGGATTGCAG
>DASSIU010000061.1:0-7063 GCA_035691585.1 Sphingomicrobium sp.
GGTCCATTTCGGAATTGGCACGCAGCAGGCGCTCGGTGGGCTTCAATGTCAGCAGCACCCAAAGCATTCCAAACGCCCAGCCCCCGATCACGTCACTTGGCCAATGGACACCGAGCATGACTCGGCTGATGCCGATCAATAGCGAGAGGAGGATCGCACTCGCCGCGGCCCACCCGGCCCACCGCGTGTGCGCCGCCAGCGCCAGGGCCAGCGCGAGATAGAAGATCATCGAGCTGGTCGCATGACCGCTCGGGAAGCTGCTGGTTTTCACGGCGACAAGATGCGGCTCGAGGATCGGGCGCGGGCGAGCTATCCAGAGTTTCTGAACTTCGCTCAGGCCCCTTCCGATCAGGGCAACGAGCAGCAGCACCAGGCCTAGGCGTCCGCGCCCGACGATCGACAGCCAGATCGCGCAGCCGGCCGAGGCCGCGACCAGGACCGTCGGCTCACCCAGGGCCGTGAAAATCCGAGCGACGATGAGCAGGAACGGCCGATTGCCCGCGTAAAGTGCCTGGTAGATCGCCTGGTCCAGCGGCCCCGTCCCACCAAGCAGCATCGCCAGCCAAATGATGGCGAGCACGACGACGGTGCCCGCAAGGCGCCATTTCGGGTGGAGGGCCCGCGTGGCTAGAACTTATACCCCACGCGAACGCCGATCGTCCTGGGTCGGCCAGGAACGACCAGGGCCCGAGTGCAGCCTCCGCACGCGGTGAAGCGGCTCAGCTCGTTTCGTTCGTCGAACACGTTGGTCGCGAAGATCTCGAGATTGTACCTGGGCCAGTCGAGACCAGCGTACAGATCAACGAGCGTCGAGGCGCGAATCCTGCCCTGAAAGATATTGGGGGCGCACAACGGCAGGCCAAGATTGTTGGGCACGGTCGCACCGGCCGCCGAGCATATGGTGGCAATGTCGGGAAACGCCACGGGATTATCGACTAGCAGAACGGCTGTGCGCAGCGACGATGGGGCAGATCCCTGATAGCTGACCACACCCTGCACGTGCGCGTGCATGTCGGACGACACCGGCCACGAATATCGCGCCGTCGCCGAGCCCTTGAACTTGGGAGTGATCGGAAGCCGAGTGCCACTTGGCGCCGTGATAAAGTCCGGGTTTCCGTTGTCGTCCGTCACCCCGTTGCAGTTGCTGGTCGCGTCGCCGAAGACGTTACAGATATTCCCCCGCGTTTTTGCGTCGGTGTAGGAGGCAGTTGCGCTGAGCGTGAGGCCGCCCTGGACATAGTTGATATCGGTCTCGATGCCGTTAACTCGGGCGTCTTTGCCGTTGTGGATTTCAGTGAAGCTATTCGCACCGAGGAAGGCGAATTGGAACTTCTTCCAGATCTCGTGATAGATCGCGCCGTTCCAACGCACCGGGCCGAAGGTCGTCTTCCAGCCCATCTCTACGTTGTAGAGAAAGTCGGGATTGTATGGCCCGATATCGCCGCGGCGGTTGATTCCGCCGGGCCGGAAGCCTTTCGACCAGGTCGCGTAGAACATCAAATTGTTGGCCGGCTTGTACTGCGCATTGAAGCGGTACGTGACGCCGCTGCCCTTCGCATGCTTCGGAAGCACCGTTCCATTCGAGAAAACGCCCAGGTTGGTGCACGGGCTCCCCGGGACTACTGCGGGAGCGAACCCAATCGCACCGATGTCCTCGTCATTGAGAAAGGCGTCGCGGAGCGTTTCGCCGTTGTTGAGGAAGCAAGCGGCAACGCCGGTATGCGAGCTGCCGGCCGCATTGAAGGGCTTGTCCGTGAAGTCATCGCCCGGATTTCGACCGAAGCCGAAGAAGCCGACCAGACTGTTGTCGTACTTGAAGAGGCGCCCGCCGGCCGTCAGTGTCACCTTGGGCAAGACATCCCAGCTCGCTTCGCCGAACAGGGCATAATCGCGGTCAACGCGTTTCTGCTGGGTCAGCCACAAGGTGCCGGGTAGCCCGTTGACCGAGACCTGCGGCCCGAGCCCGTCAACGCGATAATCCTGGTGAATATCGTTGCCTTGCCGTTGGTAAAAGGCGCCCGCGATCACTCGGAACGGGTTATCGATCGGCGAAGCAATGCGGAGCTCCTGGCTCAGCTTCCGGAAGTGGTTGGTGCCGATGATCCACTGCTGCGGGTTCGATACGTTATTGCCGGCTGAATCCAGAAGATAGACGTAACCAAGACCTCCACCGTTCGTCGCGTAGAGCCGGTCATAGGCATCGGTATAGTCGGTATAATCGCTAATGCTCTTGTTCGGCCGATCCATGTAGGCCCCGGCGTAGGTCACATCGAAGTCGTGAATCTTGCCCTGAACCGTCAGCGCAGCCTGCCAGAAGCGGTCCCGGAACCACTCATGTCTGAAACGATCGATCTTAAGATCACCGAGCTTGGGATCCTCAAAAAACACACCGTTGGCGTAGCTCTTCTGATACAGGAAGGTCGGCTCGGCCGTCCAATTGTCGTCGAGGTCGATCTTGAGCGCCGCCCGCCCGCCATAGATATTCTGGTAGTTGAAATTCTTTTGAGCGAGTCCGGCGTTGGTGACCGTCGAATCTGGAATTGAGTCTGAGAACTCATAATAGGTCCGCGACGATGCAATGTTGTCGATGAAACCAGCGTCGTGCTCGTAAAAAGCACTGGCTCGGAACGCGACGTTCCTGGCGATCGGCAGGTTGATCATCCCCTCGGCCTTGCCGCCGATCCCGCCATGATCGACCGTATTCAGCTCGCCGTCGACTCGCCCGTAAGTCTTCCCGAGTTCGGGCTTGTTCGTAATGATCCGGATCGTGCCGGCCTCGCTCGACGCACCGTAGAGCGTGCCCTGGGGGCCTGACAGGTTCTCGATGCGGGCGATGTCGTAGATGTGGACATCGAGCGTTCCGCCGATCGTGGTAATCGGCTGCTCGTCGAGGTAGAAGCCAACCTGGGGCAGAGGGCCGGAGTGGTTGCCCTCAGCTCCGCTTCCCGCGGCCGAAATGCCGCGCATGTAAACCGTCGTCTGGCCGGGCTGGGCCGTGAGAAACGTCACGGAAGGCAGCTGCTGGGTGAACTGCTCGAAGTTCGAGATGTCGAGCTGATCGAGTCGGCGGTTGCCGAGCACCTGGACGCTGATCGGGACGTTCTGAAGATTCTCTTCGCGCTTGGTCGCGGTAATGATGATCTCGGACTGGTCGGGGACGCGTCCCTCCTGCGCGACCTGAACCGTCTTTGGCGGCGACGTTACGTCGGTTGCGTTCGTGGCCGGCGCCGGTGACTGCCCCGTTGTCCGAGGCTGTGCATTCTGGGCCAGCGCGGGCGCGCCGAGCGCGGTCGACGCGAGAAGGCCAAAACTCAGCGCGCGCAAGTTCGTCATTCGAACGCCCCCGTTCTTTGTGTAGCAACATTGCGGCAGAGCGCGCAGGGCTTGTCAACGGAGTGTCTTCAAACCGACGAAGATTGTTTCGCTACCGTTGCGGGAAGGTCGCAGGAATTTCCGGATAGGCATCGATGATGGGCCCGAGGACATGCCGGAGCGGGGCAAGGTAAGGATCATAGGCACGCCACTCCTCGGTTGCGTCGCGATAGATGGGTTGCCTTACCTGTTCGGAGCTCGCCGTTCGCACCGCCCGTTCGGTCTTGTAAAATTGGAGGACCTCCGGCTCGAATTCCAGCCCGCAATAGTCGAGCAATTGGCGCACCCGGGCCTCCGTATTCTCGACCATCTGCTCGTAGATGATGCGATGGACGCATCCGGGCAGCACCGTGTCGACATGGCTCATCAGGCGGAGGTAATCCGCGTAATAGCGGCCGACATGCTCGAGGTCGTAGGTGAAATCCTGCCCACGCGCGAAATGCTGTCGAAAATTTGAAAAACAGCAGCCCAGCGGATGTCGACGCGCATCGATGACCTTGGCGTTCGGAAGAATGAGCAGGATGAACGGCACGTAGAGCCAGTTGTTCGGGAGCTTGTCGATGAAGAAGGGCCGTTCCGTTCGCCTTTGAACGCCCGCGCGCCGGAGATATTCCTCGCCAAGTGCCGTCCGCTCGTCTGCCGAAGCCTGCAGAATTGCTTTAGGATAGGGTCCCAGCTTGCGGGTCAGCATCGGAAGGTCCGGTAGCTCGGACGTTCCCTCCACCTTGCTGTGCGAGGAGAGCATCTGCTCGATCAGGGTGGATCCCGCGCGCGGCATGCCGACAATGAAGATGGGGTCGGTCGCTTCGCAGCCTCCGCCATGGTCGGCGAAGCAGTCGGCGGAAAAAGCCTCAATCGAGCGGTCGACCAGGCGCGTAATCTCGCCCGGGCGATAAGGCTGGGTCTTCAGCCGCAGCGCATTGGCCCTGGAATAATGTTCGAACGCTTCGCTCGCGCGACCGGCGTCGTGCATCGCCTTGCCGAGCGCGAAGTCGAGGTGAAAGCGATCCTGCTCGGTCAGCCCAGTTGACTCCAATGCGCGCCGCATTGCGCTGATGTCGTCTTCGTCGAACTTGACGGTCTTGAGGTTGGCGAGACTCCACCAGGCTTCCCCGAGGGCGGGCTCGATCTCGATCGCCTTGCGGTAAGCAACAATCCCGTCCGCCTGCCGCCCGACGGTCTTCAGCATGTGGCCGTAACTAAGCCAAACTCGTGGCTGCTTCGGCAGCTTCGCCAGGACGTCCTCGTACAATCGGATTGCTTCGTCGAAATCTCCCAGGCGGCCGAGCGTCGCCGCCTTGAGGTTCCAGTGACCGACCTCGCCCGGTTCCTGGGCAAAGACGTCGTCGAGGAGCTCCAGGGCCTCCGCCGGGCGCCCCATTCGTCCGAGGACTAGCGCCAAGTTCGCCTTTGCAGCGGCCCAGCCGGGCGCCAACTCAACCGCCCGGCGAAGCAAATTTTCGGCATCGCGCCAGCGCCCGATCCGCGCCGCAAGCTCCGCGAGCATGCGGATTGCCGCCGCGTCGAACGGGTCCTCCTTGAGATGCGGTTTCAGCAGTCGCTCGGCGACGTCCAAACGATTCTCGTTCATCGCCATCGCGGCCTCGATCAGGCGCGGATGCCAATGATTGCCGATCGGTGCTTGCATCGCCACGGCCTCACCGTAGCGCCAACCTTTCCGCGCCGCTATGCGCCCGAACCATGATCTATTTTGAAGACCTGAAGGTCGGCGCCGAAACCGAGTTCGGATCCTACGAGGTGACCCGCGAGGAGGTGCTCGAGTTTGCGCGGAAGTACGATCCGCAGCCGTTCCATCTTTCCGACGAGGAAGCGGCAAAGACCCATTTCGGGCGGTTGGCCGCAAGCGGCTGGCACACCGCGGCGATGACCATGGCCGTAATTGCCCGCCACGTGGTCGACGACAAGCAAGCGGGGCTTGGTTCGCCCGGCATCGATGAGCTGCGCTGGCGCAGGCCCGTCTACCCGGGCGACACTCTCCACGTGCGCGGCCAGATCCTTGAAAAGACACCGTCGCGCAGCCGGCCCGACATGGGCTCGTTCCGAACGCAGACCATCGTCACCAACCAGGACGACGAAGTCGTGATGACGTTCGTCTCGATCGTCCTCATTCGCCGTCGACCAGCCGCCGAACGGTCGGCCTAGCTAACCGCCGGCCTCAGCCGTGGTGGTGATGCCACCCGCCCGTCGTCGTCGTGGTCGTCGATGTCGAGTTGTCGTGGTGATGCCAGCCACTCCAATTGTTGCCACCCGTCCACGTATGGCCGGTCCGGCTCTGCCAATTCGACCGTCGGCTCTCCCAGAAGCGCCGCTGGTCATCGTCCCACACGCGGCGGTGGTGGAAACGGTCGAACACAAAGATGCCCGTGCCCGGATAATAGAAGTCGCCGTACCACCCGAACGGGTCGTAGTAGCCGCCGTATCCATATCCGTAACTGGCGTACGGATAACCGTAGCCGTAGGCGCCGTACCCGCCATATCCGTAGCCGTCGCCGTACATGTCATAGGCGCAGCCTGCGAGCGATACGCCTCCCACCAGCGCGACAGCAGCAAGCTTTAAACGTGCGATCTGCATATCGAGTCTCCAATACTTCCGGAGTTTGCCCGACTGCGAAGGCGCGCGTGTCCGTGAACGCGCGCTGAATTTTCGTTAAACGGCTGTAACTACCGCGCCAAACGGCGCTCCGGTCGCGCCGACTAGCCGACGATGCCCTGTTTCGCCTTGGTCTTGCGGCTCTTGGCCTGGTTATCCGGCTCGAGCGGGCCGGTCACCCGCACCGCGCGCTTCGCCTCATGCCAGATCTGTTGATAGGCGAGATAGCCGAGGATCGAGGCAACCAGCAGGAAGATCACCACCGACAGTCCCGCGGCGTGCCGCCGCTCGAGTTCGGGGTTCGCCGTCCACACCAGGAATGCAGCGACATCCCTCGCCATCTGGTCGACCGTAGCGGGCGTGCCGTCGGCGTAAGTGACCTGGCCGTTAGTCGTCAGCGGCGGCGGCATGGCGATGTTGAGGTTCGCGAAATACGGGTTGTAGTGAAGGTTCGGTGGAGTCTTCGCATCCGGGAACTTCTTCAGCAGCTCGGCCGGCTGAGGCTGGAACCCGGTCAGGATCGAATAGACGTAGGCCGCCCCACCCTCGCGCGCCTTGGTGATCAGCGACAGGTCCGGCGGCAGCGCATTGTTGTTCGCCGCGCGCGCCGCGACTTCGTTGGGGAACGGCGGCGGAATGGTATCCGACGGCAGCGGCTTGCGCGTGCTGGGCTCACCCGTGTCGGGATTGATCGACGGTGTCTGGACCTTCCAGTCGGACGCGATCTTCTTGATTTCGGCATCGTTGTAGCCGAGCGCCTTGAGGTCGCGGAACGATACCAGCTTCATGCTGTGGCACGCCGAGCAGACTTCCGAATAGACCTGGAAGCCGCGCTGGAGCTGCTCGTTGTCGAACTTGCCGAACGGCCCGTCGGACGAAAGGTGAAGGGCCTTGGGCGCCAGGTGGAACTCGTCCGAAGCAAGCGGGGCCGGCGGGCTCGAGATGTAGGTCGCGACCCCAGTGATCAGCGAGATCAACAGGACGCCGGCGAAGACCAGCCCGACCAGGAAACCAATGACACGAACCATCTTTCTGGCTGCCCCCTTATTCGGCCGGAACGGCGACCGAGCCGCCACGCTT
>DASSIU010000062.1:0-6677 GCA_035691585.1 Sphingomicrobium sp.
ATCTTCTGGTCGTCGGTAAGCAAGCTCATGCGCGAACCTCCAGTCTTTGCCCTTTGGCGAAGGGGCCCGGAGCGTTCGATAAAGGCGGCCCGCCGCTTCTCGCGCAAATCGCGTGTGTCACCGCGAGTGGAATAGCTTCGCTGGCTCTCGCGGGAAATACCTCCATGCATCGTATTGCGGGAGCTGGTGAGCTCCTAAACCAGCTCCACCGCGACCGCAGTCGCTTCGCCGCCGCCGATGCAGAGGCTGGCGACGCCGCGCTTGCCGCCGGTCTGCTTCAGCGCGTTGATCAGCGTGACGATGATGCGGGTGCCGCTGGCACCGATCGGGTGACCTAGCGCCGTGGCGCCGCCGTGGACGTTGATCTTCTCGTGAGGGATGCCGAGGTCCTTCATCGCGAACATGGCGACGCAGGCGAATGCCTCGTTCACTTCCCACAGGTCGACGTCGGTCGCTTTCCAGCCGGCCTTGTCGAGCACCTTGTGGATCGCACCGATCGGCGCGACGGTGAACTGCGCCGGCTCCTGAGCGTGCGCAGCCGTCGCGACGATCCGGGCAATGGGCTTTAGGCCCTTCTCGTTCGCATTGGACTCGCTGGTCAGCACGATCGCCGCTGCGCCGTCGGAGATGGATGAAGAGGTCGCGGCCGTGATCGTGCCGTCCTTGGCGAAGGCCGGCTTGAGCTGCGGGATCTTGTCGGGGCGGCCGCGGCCGGGGGCCTCGTCGGTGTCCACGACGGTTTCGCCAGCCCGGCTCCTGATCGTGACCGGCACGACCTCGTCCTTGAACCCGCCATTGTCGATCGCGTCCTTGGCACGCTTGAGACTCTCGATTGCATAATCGTCCATCTGCTGCCGGGTCAGCTGATATTCGTCGGCGGTGCACTGGGCGAAACTGCCCATCGCCCGGCCTTCCTCATATGCGTCCTCGAGCCCGTCGAGGAACATGTGGTCGTAGGCTGTGTCGTGGCCGATGCGCGCGCCCGAGCGGTGCTTCTTGAGGAGATACGGCGCGTTGGTCATCGATTCCATGCCGCCGGCGACGATCACGTCGGCGTTGCCGGTGCGGATCGCCTCGTCGCCCATGATCACCGTTTGCATGCCTGAGCCGCATACCTTGTTGACCGTGGTCGCTTGGACGGACGTGGGCAGCCCCGCCTTGATCGCCGCCTGGCGCGCGGGGGCCTGGCCGAGGCCGGCCGGAAGCACGCAGCCCATGTAGATTCGGTCGATATCCTCGCCGCTGACTCCGGCGCGCTCGACGGCGGCCTTGACCGCGGTCGCGCCGAGGTCGGTGGCCGAGGCATCGGCGAGCGCGCCCTGCATCGACCCCATTGGCGTGCGGGCGATCGAAAGGATGACGGTGGGGTCGCTAGCGCTGGTGGCCATTTTGGATGCTCCGGAGTCGAATTGCTGCAGTGCACATAAGACCGGGAGCGTCCTAGTTCAAACGGCACGACAGCGTTCTGAAGAGCAAGCTCTTGCGTCTTGCGTCGAATGGCTCATTCTGCGCCCGTCATGACAGTCTCGCCCGCAAGACTCGCCCTGCTTGCCGCTACGGGATGTTTCGGCGTCTCCCTTGCGTTCGCACAGAACTTTCCGCCACCGTCGGCCGCTCTGTCGCAACCGCCCTTCGCCATTCCGCCGTTCAAGAACCTCGAGGTTTTCCCGAAGGACATCGCCCGCGCCGACCTGCTGGCGAACATGAAGTTCTTCGCCCAGTCGCTCGGGGTCCGCTGCACTTATTGCCATGTCGGCGAAGAGGGCAAGCCGCTCGCGACCTACGACTTTGCATCGGATGCCAAGGACCACAAGACGATCGCCCGCGACATGATCCGGCTCGCCGACCATATCAATCACGACCATCTGCCGAAGATCCTCGTCGACCCGGAAGCGAAGGTCACTTGCTACACCTGCCATCGCGGATCCACGAAGCCGGCGACCCAGATCCCGCCGCCTCCAGCCACGCCCCTACCGCCGAGATAGTTTCAACCGCCGGTCCTCTTTGCTAGCGGCGCCGCCTGAGAGGATTTTCGATGACCGACGCGACCCTCGATTTCGACCTCGGCGAGATGGCCGACACCATCCGCGACACGACGCGGCGTTTCGCCAGGGACAAGATCGAACCGATCGCGGCGGAAATCGACGAGACCGACGAATTCCCCCGCCACCTCTGGCCGGAGATGGGCGAGCTGGGCCTCCACGGCATCACTGTCGCCGAAGAGGATGGCGGCCTCGGCCTCGGCTATCTCGAGCATGTCGTCGCGCAAGAGGAAGTGGCGCGCGCTTCGGCGTCGGTGGGCCTCAGCTACGGCGCGCACTCGAACCTGTGCGTCAACCAGATCAGGCGCTGGGCGAACCCGGAACAGAAGCGCAAGTACCTGCCCAAGCTGATCAGCGGCGAGCACGTCGGCGCGCTGGCGATGAGCGAAGCGGGCGCCGGCAGCGACGTCGTCGGAATGAAGCTCAAAGCCGACAAGAGCGGCAATGGTTATCGCCTCAACGGCACCAAGTTCTGGATCACCAACGGGTCAGAGGCGGACACCCTGGTGGTCTACGCCAAGACCGACACGGACGCGGGCAGCCGCGGCATCACTGCTTTCCTGATCGAAAAGGACATGGACGGCTTCTCGATCGGTCAGAAGGTCGACAAGCTCGGAATCCGCGGGTCGCCCACGGCCGAGCTGGTGTTCAACGACTGCTTCGTGCCGCCTGAGAATATCCTCGGGCTGGAGAACAAGGGCGTCGAGGTGCTGATGAGCGGCCTCGACTATGAGCGGACGGTGCTCGCGGGAATGCAGATCGGGATCATGCAGGCGTGCCTCGACGTCGTCCTGCCTTATGTCCGCGAGCGCAAGCAGTTTGGAAAGCCGATCGGCTCGTTCCAGCTGATGCAGGCCAAGGTCGCGGACATGTACGTCGCCCTGAACAGCGCCCGGGCCTATGTATATCAGGTCGCCAAGGCATGCGATGCGGGCAAGACCACGCGCCACGACGCCGCCGGGGCGATCCTGCTGGCCTCGGAGAATGCGGTGAAGGTCGCCAATGAGGCAGTCCAGGCGCTTGGGGGCGCCGGCTACACCAAGGACTGGCCGGTCGAGCGCTATTATCGGGATGCCAAGCTGCTCGACATCGGCGCCGGGACCAACGAGATCCGGCGGATGCTGATCGGGCGGGAGCTGATCGGGGCCTAGGAACCGGCGATTGCGACCACGCCCCAGGTGATGAGTGCGACGCCGATGGCGCGACCGATGAGCCGCCCCCGGGGCGCGAGCTTTTCGATCGCGACGACGACTGCCAGGGCGATGATCCACAAGAGGTTCATCACGCCTCCGACGAACAGCAGCGCCATCAGGACCCAGCAGCAGCCGACGCAATACGCGCCATGGAGCATTCCCAGGCGCACGGCGCCATGCCATCCCGACCGCCAGTGGCGGCTGATGAACTGCGCCGGGCTACGGCACTCGTTGAGGCAGGCGCCCTTCAGCGGCGAAAGCTGGTATAGGCCGGCAGCCGTAAGAAGAGCCGCCGCCGCCAGCTTGTTGTCCAGCGCAATGGACGGTCCCGCCAGCAGCCGCTGGGCACAGGCCGCCAATAGCGAGAATAGCAGCCAGATGAGGACATAGCCGGTCATGAAGACCCAGCTCTGCGAGATTCCGCGATCGCCGTTGCGCGTCTCTCGCACCCGCGCATAGAGAAGCATCGCGGGTGCCGCCGAGGGCAGCATCATCGCCATCATCATCACCCACCACATCAGCAACACCACGCTGAAGGGCGGCGCCGCCATGACCGGCATGGAGCTGGTCATTCCGGCGCCGCGGAGCAGGAACAGCCACGCCAGCGCGACGAGCAGCGTGATGCCGGCGGCGATTATCAGCCGCTCGTGACGCAAGATCCGGCTGGTCAGCTCAGGTGCGGACGACGCCATGCGTGGAAAGGTGGAGGTGGGCCAGCTGCGCGTATTTGTCCGTGATCTCGATCTGCATCGGGCCGCCGCTGGTCCGGCTCGACGCACTGCCGACCTCGGCAACTTCATATTCGAAGCCATCGGGCAGGCGAATTTGTGCGCGTGATTCCTTTCCGGTGACCTTGTTGCGGATCGGTTCGCCTCGCATTTCAACATAGCCGTCAATGTTGAGGTGACCGCGACGGCCTTCGACATCGACCTCGAAGTCAATGTCGGTGAACACGGGCTCATGCATCGTTTCGATGGTCGAGGCGAATACCGCGAACACGGTAGCGAACGGATCGGTGTCCTGACCCGTCATGATCTTGAGCAGGGCGTCTCGCTGCGCCTCGTTCGCGCGCTTGTCGACGAACGCCAGCGCCTCTCCGTGACCTTCGTGGACGGCTCCGGGCCACTTGAACAATGCCGTGATCACCAGCCCGTCGAGCTTTGTGTCGCCGTGCCGTCCTTCATCGATCTGGATCGCCGCAACCGCGTGGCAATGCCCCTTGTCGGGCAGCGCGTTGAACTGGCAATTGCACCCATATTCACAGGTGCAGTTGACGAGTTCGCGTCCTTTGAACTCCCAGTACGTCATGCTCGATTCTCCGCTTTCGTCCCGCGGAGTCGCCATAGCATGGCTGTGAGGGCTGTGCAGCCGTAGCTAGCCCCAGATCTTCACCCGCTGGTTGGGCGTCAGATAGAGCTTCTGTCCCGACTGCACATTGAACGCCGGATACCAGGCGTCGATGTTGCGCACCGTCTGCGCCCTGAACTGGTCGGGCGCGTGCTCGTTGGTGAGGACGATCTGGCGCAGCGCTTCAGGGCGCCACTTGGCCGCCCAGGATTGCGCGAAGGCCAGGAAGAAGCGCTGGTCGCCCGTAAGCCCGCTGATGACCGGCGCCGGCTTGCCCTTCAGTGACGTCTTGTACGCTTCGTAAGCTGCTCCGAGCCCGGCGACGTCGGCGATGTTCTCGTTGATCGTCAGCTTGCCGTTGAGGTGCAGCCCGGGCAGCGCCTCGTAAGCATCGAATTGCTTTTCGAGCATGTCGGCCTGGCTCTGGAAGCTCTTGAAGTCGGCCGGGGTCCACCAGTTGCGCATCGCCCCTTGCGCATCGAACAGCGCGCCGCCCGTGTCGAAGCTGTGGCTGATCTCGTGACCGATCGTGGCTCCGATCGCTCCATAGTTGAAGGCGGCGTCGGCGTTCGGGTCGAAGAACGGCTTGACCAGGATCGCGGCCGGGAAATTGAGCGCGTTCTGCACCGGCAGATTGACGGCGTTGACCAGCTGCGGCGGCATCCACCATTCGTGGCGATCCATCGGCTTGCCGATCTTGGCGATCTGGTGGCGATATTCCCACAGGCCGGCGTTCTTCTGGTTGGCATAGGCGTTGTCGGCAGTGATCGTCAGGCCGGAATAGTCGCGCCAGCTGTCGGGATAACCGACTCCGACGACAATCCCCTCGACCTTCTTCAGGGCTTCCTGCTTGGTCCCGGGACTCATCCAGCCGATCGCCTTCACCCGGCGCGCAAAAGCGGCCTTGAGGTTCGTGACCATGCTCTCGATCTGGGCCTTCGACGAAGCGGGGAAATATTTGTCGACATAGGCTTTGCCGACCGCGTCCTGCAGCGCGTTGCTGGTCGCGTTGAGCGCGAGCGCATCCCGCGGCCGCTGCTGGGGCGTCCCTTGGAGCTGCGTCCCATAGAATGCGAAGCTCGCATCCCGGAACGATTTGGGAAGCACGTTCGCCTGTTTGTTCAACGTGTGAAAGGCGAGCCAGTCCTTCCAGTTTTGCAGCGGCTCGGAGCCGACCAGTGCGGACAGCTTCGGAATCGCCGCATAGTGATAAGCGTCGAACTTCGGTGCGTTCGCGAGCCCGGCTGCGCCGAGCAGCGCCGCCCAATCGATCCCCGGCGCCTTCTGCTCGAGCTGAGCCCTCGTCCAGACCTGCGCGCCCTGTTTGAAGTCCTCGCTTTGCTCACGAGTCTCATGCGCTTTCGCGATTTTGGTCTCGAGGTCCATGATCCGGCCCGCCGCGCCCGCCGCATCGGGATAGTTCGCATCCTGCAAGATCGTCTGGATGTACGCTTTGTACTTGTTCCGAATGTCCGACATCTTGGGATCGGCGGCGAGATAATATTGCGCGTCGGGAAGCCCGATGCCGCCCTGCATCAGGTACGGCAGCTGCTCGCCGGGAGTGGCGAGGCCCTGGGTCACGAAAATGCCGAATAGATCCTGTGTCTGGAAGTTGGTCGCGTTGAGCGGGTCGGTGTCGGCCCGCAGGGTCGAACCGATTGCGGCGCTGAGCTGGTGCTTGTCGGCGATCTTGCCGATTGAATCGAGGTCGGCCTTCGCCGGATTGAGGCCTGCGCGGTCGATCGCGTCGGTATTGAGGTAGGCCTTATAGTAATTGGCGATCATTCCGTCGGTGCCGCCGGTCGGATTGGACTTGATGATGCCGTCGAAGAGCGCACGCGTGTTCTTCTCGCGTTGCTGGTCGGCGATGAAAAACCCCCCGATGCGCGGGCGGTCGGCCGGGATCGGCGTATTCTTGACCCAGGTGCCGTCCGCGTAACTGAAGAAGTCGTCGCCGGGCGTCACCGACTTGTCCATCCAGCCGAGATCGATTCCGATGCCGGTCCCCTGCTGCGCCTCGGTGGAGTTGTTGCTCGCGTTGTTGTGACATGCCCCGAGCGCCAGCGCGGATGCGAAGATCAGAAGCAGCGGCTTG
>DASSIU010000063.1:0-16485 GCA_035691585.1 Sphingomicrobium sp.
CGACCAGCACGCTCACCGGATTGCCCCAGATGAGGTTCGCCGTGCGCTTGCCCCGCCGCATGCCCGAGCCGTCGACCACGTCGTCGTGAAGCAGGGTCGCGGTGTGGATGAACTCAACCGCGGCAGCCAGCTTGTGGTGGCGCGTGCCGGGGTAGCCGAGCAGGGCGCTGCTTGCGAGCGTCAACATCGGCCGCATGCGCTTGCCGCCGCCGGCAATGAGGTGGCCGGCGAGCTCCGGGATCAGCGCGACCTTGCTCTGCATGCGCTCGAGGATGACGGCGTTGACGCCGTTCATGTCGCTCGCGACGAGCGCCATCAGCGCGTCGAGCGAGGGCGCGCGCTGCGTGGTTAGCGTGTGGATGGTAGCGGCCACGGCGCTGCCCCTAGCCGGGACGGCGGCGTTTTCAAAGCCGCTTACCAGACCTGCCAGTCTACCAGATGTGAACGCGCTGCTCGGGCGGGAGGTAGAGCTTGTCGCCGGGCTGGACGTTGAACGCCTTGTACCAGGCGTCCACGTTCCGGACGACGCCGTTCACGCGATACCGTCCCGGGCTATGCTCGTTGGTGATCACCTGCTGGCGCTCGGCGTCCTCGCGCTGCTTTTCCTGCCACGCCTGGGCGTAAGCGATGAAGAAGCGCTGGTCGCCGGTCAGTCCGTCGATGACCGGCGAGGCACCGTGCTTTGCCTCATACTTCTTGAACGCTGCATAGGATGCCTCGACTCCCGACAGGTCGCCGATATTCTCGCCCAGCGTCAGCTTGCCGTTCACGTGCAGGTCGGGCCACGGATAGAAGCCGTTATACTGCGCGACGAGCATGTCGGTCTTGGCGGTGAAGGCCTTGGCCGCGTCGGGCGACCACCAGTCGCGAAGCTTGCCCTTCGGGTCGAACTTGCGGCCCTCATTGTCGAAACCGTGGCCCATTTCGTGCCCGATCACGGCGCCGATGGCGCCGTAATTTGCCGCCGCATCGGCGTTGGGATCGAAGAACGGCGGCTGAAGGATCGCGGCCGGGAAGGTGATCTGGTTGGCCAGCGGGTTGTAGTAGGCGTTGATCGTCTGCGGGAACATGCCCCACAGCGTCCGGTCAACCGGCTTGGGGAAGCGCTTGAGGTCGAGCTTCCACTGGAAGTCGGCGGCACGCAGCGAATTGCCTAGCGGATCGCCCTTCACCACCTTCATCGACGAATAATCGATATATTTGACCGGGTGGCCGATGCGCGGTTCGAACGCGGCGAGCTTCTCGAGCGCTGCCTTGCGGGTCGCGTCATCCATCCATTTGTTGCTGCTGATGCGCTCGCGATAGGCATCCTCGAGGTTGCCGATCAGCTCATGCATCTGCGCTTCGGACGACGCCGGGAAGTGGGACTTTACATAGATCTGGCCGACGCCTTCGCCGAGGGCACCGTTGACCGCGGCGACACCGCGCTTCCAGCGTTCGCGCTGCTGCTGAACGCCCGACAGTTCCTTCGAATAGAAAGCGAAGCGTGCGTCGTCGATCGCCTTCGGGAGCACGCTCGCGTGATCCGAGACGAAGCGGAACGCGAGCCATTCCTTCCATGTCGAGAGCGGGGTCGAGGCGAGGATCTTCCCGGCTCCTGCCACCGCCGAAGGCTCGGTGACGATCACCGTCTTGGAATTAGCGAGACCGCCCTTGGCGAGAGTCGCCGTCCAGTCGAACTGCGGCGCCAGCTTGGTCAACTGCGCCCGCGTCATCGGGTTGTAGATCTTGTCGATGTCGCGCCGATCGGCGGCGGTCCACTGAACCTTCGACAGCTCGGTTTCCAGGGCGATGATCCGGTCGGCGGCGCCTTCCGGATCAGGAAGGCCGGCGAGCTTGTCGATGGTCACGATATAGTCGTGATAGGCGGCGCGGTGCGCCTTCATCTTGGCATTGTCTTCGAGGTAATATTCGCGGCTCGGCATGCCGAGCGTCGCCTGGCCGGCGAACACCGCATAGACGTCCGGCGCCTTGAAGTTCGGACCGATCCCGACATCGATTGGGCTCGCGAATCCCGGCTTGATGAACAGCGACAGCAACTGGTCGCGGGTCTTCACTCCATTGATCTCGGCGAGGTAGGGCTTCAGCGGAGCGGTGCCGGCGGCCTCGATCCCGGCGGTGTCCATGTAGCTCGAATAATAATCGCCGATCTGCTGGCTAAGCAGGTCGCGGTTCTGCTCGCCCGCAAGCTGCTCGACAATCTGGCGAACGTCGCGCTCCGCGCCGTCGGAGAGGGTCACGAAGGGCCCGGCGGAAGCGCGATCGGCGGCGATCGCGGTTTTCTTGTCCCAGGTACCGTTCACATAGGCCCAGAAATCGTCGCCCGGCTTGACCGAGCTGTCCATCGCCGACGGGTCGTAGCCCCAGTCGCCATAGGTCGGCTTCGCGGCATTGGCCGCAACGGGAACGGAAACGGCCAGAATGCTCGCGGTGGCGAGCGCCAACATCTTGAAACGCATGGATTTTCACCCCTCCGGTGGAACCGTCAAGGCCATGCCTCAAGTGCCTATGAAAAGGCAAGATTTTTCGACGAACGGATGAGTCCGCCCGACCGGCGCGCCGGGCGTCGACTTACCAGACGTGGACGCGTTGCTCCGGCGGCAGATAGAGCTTGTCGCCGGGCTGGACGTTGAACGCCTTGTACCAGGGGTCGAAATTCCGGACGATCCCGTCGACGCGGTACTTGTCGGGACTGTGCGGATTGCTGAGCAGCTGCTGCCGTTCCGCGCCCTCGCGCTGCTTGCCCTGCCACGCCTGTGCGTAGGCAATGAAGAAGCGCTGGTCGCCAGTGTAGCCGTTGATCACCGGCGGCTCACCGTGGCGCCCGACATAGCGGCGATAAGCGGCGTAAGCGGTCTCGAGTCCGCCGAGGTCGGCGAGATTCTCTCCGAGCGTCAGCTTGCCCTTGATGTGGACGCCCGGGATCGGCTCGTACTGGTTGAACTGTGCCGCGAGGCGATCGGCCTTCTCCTTGTACTTGGCCGCGGTCGCGGGGGTCCACCAGTCCTTGAGGCGCCCCTTGGCATCGAACTGACGTCCCTCGTCATCATAGCCGTGACCCATTTCGTGGCCGATGGTGGTCGCGCCGGTCTCGGCATAATTGACCGCCGGATCGGCGTTGGCGTCGAAGAAGGGCGGCTGGAGGATCGCGGCTGGGACCGTGATCTGGTTCATCGTCGGGTCGTAGTAAGCGTTCACCGTCTGCGGGGTCATCTCCCACAAGGTGCGGTCGACCGGATGGGGGAAGCGCTTCAACTGTAGCTTCCATTGGAAGTCCTCGGTCGCGATTTCGTTGGCGAGCGGATCGGTGCGGCTGATCTTGAGGGCCGAATAATCGATCCACTTGACCGGGTGTCCGATGCGCGGGTCGAAGGTGCCGAGCTTTTCCAGCGCCTTCTTCCGGGTGGCCTCGTCCATCCATGCGGCGTTGGTGATCTTCTCCCGGTAAGCCGCTTCCATATCGGACAGCAGCTCGTTTGCCTGCTTTGCGGTGTCGGCCGGCCAATATTTGGCGACGTAAAGTTGCCCGACGGCCTCGCCGAGGCTGCTGTCGAGCATCTGGATGCCGCGCTTCCACCGCGCCCGCTGCTCGGGGACGTCGCTCAGCGTCTTGCCGTAAAAGCCGAAGCGGACTTCGTCGAACGCCTTGGGCAGGTTGTTTGCGTGGTCGCTGAGGAAGCGGAAGGTCATATATTCCTTCCAGGTCTTCAGCGGCACGTCGGCAATGCGCTTGCCGGCGGCGGCGACGGCGCTCGGCTCGGCGACATCGACCTTTTTCGCCGCGCCGAGGCCCATCAGGCGCAGGTTCTCGGTCCAGTTGAACTGAGGCGCGAGCCTGGTCAGCTGGGCGCGGTTCATCGGGTTGTGCGTAGCGATGGGATCGCGGCGCCGCTCGGGCGTCCACTGGTCCTTGGCGAGCCGGGTTTCGAGCGCGAGAATCCGGTCGGCGCGGCCTTCCGGATCGGACAGCCCCGCCAGCTTGCCGAGCTGGACGATGTAGCTGCGATAGGCGCTCCGGATCGAATCGTACTTATCGCCCTTGAGCAGGTAATAGTCGCGGGTCGGCAGTCCGAGCCGCGCCTGGCCGGCGGTCGCCGTGTATCGAGTGGGGTCGTCCTGGTCGGCGGCGATGTCGATGTTGATCGGCGCGGCGTAACCGGGCTCGGTCATCAGCCTCACCAGCTGGGCGCGGGTGGAGACGGCATCGATCCGCGCGAGCCAGGGCTTCGCTGGGGCAAGGCCCCGAGTCTCGATCCCGGCCTCGTCCATCCATGCGGCGTAGGCATCGCCGATCTTCTTTGCGATCGGAGTCGTCGGGTCGGCGGTGACGGCCTCGACCATCTTCCTGACCTGGAGCTCGATCTCGTCGGGCAGTTCGTAATTGTAGCCGGCGCCGGTTTTGTCGGCGGGGATCGGGTGATTCTTGAGCCACGTGCCTTCGGCAAAGTCGAACAGGCTGTCACCGGGCTTGACCTTGGTGTCCATGTCCTCGGTCGCTGCCCCCCAGGTGCCGTACCGCGGGCCCGCCGCCATCAGGACTGCGGGGGCTGCGGCCGAGAGCAGGCCGGCGATTATCAAGTGACGGAAACGCATAGGAAATCCCCCGAATCGAGTTTGAGGGAACCTATCCGGCGTCGTGGCGGGCGCAACAGGCTTTTCGACGAAGGGGTGGGGGCACCCTAGCCGGCGGGGAGCGTCAGCCGTGCGAGGAGGCCGCCGAGATCCTCGCTCTCCTCGAGGTGGATGCTTCCACCGTAGATTTCGGCGACGTCGCGGACGATGGCGAGGCCGAGCCCGGTTCCGGGTTTGCCCGTGGTGTCGAGCCGCGCCCCGCGCTTGAACAATTCGCCGCGCCGTTCCTCGGGGATTCCGGCGCCGTCGTCCTCGACCAGGATATCGACCTTGTCGCCCTTGGCCTCGACCGTGACGAACACTCGGCCGCCGCCGTATTTCGCGGCGTTTTCGACCAGGTTGCCGAGCATCTCGTCGAGGTCCTGCCGCTCGACACGGACCTGCGCCTGGTGGTTTCCGGCGATGTCGACGGTGACGTTCTCGTACAGGCGGCAGACCGCCCGCTCGACCGCCTCCAGGCTGTCCCAGACCGTGGCCCGCGCGTGAGCCGTTGCGCGGCGGCCGATCGCCCGGGCGCGCGCGAGGTGGTGGTCGATCTGGCGGCGCATCGCCGCGGATTCGCGGATCACGGTCGCGTCGAGGTCGGGCGAATCCGCGGTCGCCGCGTTGGTGATGACCGTCAACGGCGTCTTCAGCGCATGGGCGAGATTGCCGGCGTGGCGCCGCGCTTCTTCGGCCCGTTCCTCGCTATGGGCGAGGAGCTGGTTGATCTCTTCGGTCAGTGGCCTGACCTCTTCGGGGAAATCGTCGCCGATCCGGGTCTTTTCGCCGGAGCGGATATCCGCCACCTCGTTGCGGATTCGGCGCAACGGCCACAAGCCGTACAAGGTCTGCAACGCAGCAAGGACCAGCAGGCCGAAACCGAGCGCGGTGAAGCTCCAGATCAAGGTCGAACGTAAGCGGCGGATTTGGCTATTAATGCTCTCGCGCGATTGGGCGATCTGGAAGCGCCAGCGCACTGAGGAACCGGGGAGAATCGCATCGCGTTCGGCGATGCGGAGCGGCTCGGGGTTTTCGTGGGTCGAGAATTCGCCACTGTCGTACAGGTGGGGCTTCAGATCGGCATGAGCCGCATCGACTTTCAGCCGCCGGTCCCAAAGCGAACGGGATGGCAGGCAAAGCGTGGATTCCACGTGCAGCCGGCACGAGTCTCCAGGAACGTCGGTCACTTGGTAATAGAGTCCGGAGTAAGGCTCCACGAAACGCTGGTCCGCCAGAGGGCGGCTGAAACGCACCTCTCCGTCGGGTCCGATCTCCGACGAGGCGATCATCGAATTGAGAACGAACACCAGCTGGTTATCGAAGCTGTCGACGATTGACCGCGACAGCACCCGGTCCAGGGCGAAGCCCCCGATCAACAGCAATGCCACGATCCAGACCGCGGCGACGCCGATCATGCGCCGGGTAAGCGATCCGATACGCCGCGCCGACCGTTTCCTGGTGGCGGGTCCAACTTCGGCCGCCGCCGTCACCGGGGCGGCTTGCTCATTCAACTGACCGGTTCCTCCAGGCTGTAGCCGAGGCCGCGGATGGTGGTGATGACGTCAGCACCGAGCTTCTTTCGGATGCGCGTCACGAATACCTCGATCGTGTTCGAATCGCGGTCGAAATCCTGGTCGTAGATATGCTCGATGAGCTCCGTTCGGCTGACCACCTTGCCCTTGTGGTGCATGAGGTAGGAGAGGAGCTTGTACTCCTGAGCGGTTAGCTTCACCGGCTCGCCGTTCTTGGTCACCTTGCCCGAGCGCGTGTCGAGCCGGATGTCGCCGGCGATCAGCTCGCTGGAGGCATTGCCCGACGAGCGCCGGATCAGCGCGCGCAAACGTGCGATCAGTTCTTCGGTCTGGAATGGCTTGGCGAGATAGTCGTCGGCCCCGGCGTCGAGGCCAGCGACCTTGTCCGACCAGCTGTCGCGCGCGGTCAGCACGAGCACGGGCATCTTGCGCCCTTCACGCCGCCAGCGATCGAGCACCGTCAGCCCATCGACCTCGGGCAACCCAAGGTCGAGGATCACGGCGTCATAGCTTTCGGTTGAGCCGAGATAATGGCCGTCCTCGCCATCGGTGGCGAGATCGACCGCGTAGCCAGCTCCTTCCAGGGTCGAGCGCAATTGCCGCCCCAGGTTCGGTTCGTCTTCGACGATCAGGACACGCATGCAGGGCTCCCCGGAGCTGTTCATCTTCGCGCCGTCAACCCGCGTTGCGACGAGAGGTTGCTTATCCGGAACAATCGGCCGCGCGTCCAGCATTCGGCGAATGCCCTCTTACCTGTCGCGCGAGCGGCGGATGATCCGGCCCTGGCCGTCGACGTCCACCCAGATCACCCGGCCGTTCTGCATGAACTTGAAGCGGTAGGTATCCCCATTGAGCTCCGGGCCGAGATAATCGGCGCCGCCCATCATCGGCATGATCCGTCGTTCGAGCTGGGGAAGCGGCATCGATCGGCCGTCGCGGGTCGCTTCGAACGCGCGCTCCTGCTCACGCAGCGGAGCGACGGCGGCGGGCCCGCGGGGGGCATGGCGCGGCCCTTCGGCCAGCGCCGGAGCGCTGGTGAGGCCGCCCAAAAGCACGGCGGCAAGCAGAAAATTACGCAACTGTTTCATCGCCGACTCTTTTCGTTCACGCGACTTCTATCACGATGCATTGAATAGGCTATGAATGCTGCTGTTGTACGGCATTCATGGGTCTTGGGGGGCTCTTAACCATGCGTCGGTTTGGAATTGTCGCGCTGTGCGCGGCTGCTGCCATCGGGCTTGCGGCGCCTTCGTTCGCGCAGCGCGCGCACATGGAGCAGGTTCCCGCGCGCCAGCCCGGTGAAGGGGAGGGGCCCTATTCCAAGCTGGTGATCCGCGGCGCGACGATGATCAAGGGCGACGGCTCTCCGCCGCTTGGACCAGTGGACATAGTGATCGAAGGCAACCGGATTGCGGCCGTCGAACCAGCGGGAACACCCGGCGTTCCGATGAGGCCGAATCGTCCGCCGCGCGATGCCGTTAAGGAGATCGACGCGACGGGCATGTGGGTGATGCCGGGGTTCATCGACGTGCATGGCCACAATGGCGACCCCGAGAAGGCGCCGAACGCTTCCTATGGTTACAAGCTGTGGCTTGCGCATGGCGTAACGACAGTCCGCGGCGTGCCGTTCTACTTCGGCGACGTCGCGCAGACGCTGTCCGACCGGGCGCGCAGCGCGAACAACACCATCGTCGCGCCGCGGCTGGTCACCTACGCGGTCCTCGGCGATGCGTGGCCCAACGGCGATGCCGACACGCCCGAGAAGGCGCGCGAGTGGGTGCGCTGGGCGGCCAAGACCGGCTTCGACGGCGTCAAGTTCTTCAACATGCAACCGCCCGAGGCCACCAGGGCGGCGATCGACGAGGCGCGCAAGCTGCACATGGGCACGATCGCGCACCTGTCTCAGCCGGGAGTCGCGCGGTTCAATGCGCTCGACGCGGGTCGGGCGGGGCTCGGCACGGTCACGCACTTCTACGGCCATTTCGAAGCGCTTCTGAAGGACCACCGCGTCCAGACGGTGGCCAGCGATTATAATTACCAGAACGAGCAGTCGCGCTTCGGCGATTTTGCGGACCTTGCCGACCAGATCGTCGAGCCCGGCGGGCCGGAGTGGAACGCCTATCTGCGCGAGCAGCTCTCGCACGGGGTCGTGTTCAACCCGACCTTCAATATCTACTCGGCTTCGCGCGACCTGATGCGGGCCCGCAACGCCGACTGGAACGCCAAGCACGTGCTTCCGTCGCTGATGAATTACTACGCCGCGAACCGGGAGAACCACGGTTCTTACTGGTACGACTGGACGACGACGCGCGAGATCAAGTGGCGCCGATTCTACGTGCCCTACATGAAGCTGATGAACGACTATAAGAACATGGGCGGGCTGGTCACCGCCGGCTCGGACCCGGGCTTCATCTATCAGACCTGGGGCTTCTCCTACATCGGGGAGCTCGAGATGCTTCAGGAGGCGGGGTTCAGCCCGCTCGAAGTGATCGAGGCAGCGACCTGGAACGGCGCGCAGGAGCTGTACAAGCCCAAAGGCATCGAGCCGCCGATAGGCCTCGTCGAGCCAGGCAAGCTGGCTGATCTCATCATCGCTCCCGAAAACCCGCTGCAGAATTTGAAAACGCTCTACGGGACCGGATTCGATCGGCTTGAGGCCGATGGGAAGATCCACCACGTCGGCGGGATCAAATATGTGATCAAGGACGGCATCGTCTACGACGCTCACCAGCTCCTCGACGAGATCGCGGCGATGGTCCAGGCGCAAAAAGCCGGACAAGCGCATTGAGGGCTTGAGAAGGCTCTTCTAAGCGGCCGCCATGGCCGCGCCGATCCTCAGTTACGAAGACCTTGGGCTCATCCAGGGCGAAGGCTGGCTGTTCCGCAACCTCGACCTCTATATCGGCGAGCGCGACCGCCTCGCGCTGATCGGCCGCAACGGAGCGGGCAAGACGACGCTCCTGAAGTGCCTGGCGGGCCTGATCGATCCCGACGAAGGTAAGCGGACGATCGTCCCTGGAACGAATGTCGTATTGCTCGAGCAGGACCCGAAGATGGACGGGTTCGACACCCTCGGCGACTGGGTCCTTCATGGCAAGGAGGCCCCTGAAGCACATGAGGCAGCCGCGATCGCCGACCAGTTCGGCATCGACCTCTACCGTCCGACGGCAACCGCCAGCGGCGGCGAGCGACGGCGGGCGGCGATCACGCGCGCGCTGGCCCAGAAGCCCAACGTGCTGCTGCTCGACGAGCCGACAAACCACCTCGACCTTGGCGCAATCGAGTGGTTGGAGGAGTGGCTGAAGCGCTTCACCGGCGCGTTCATCGTCATCAGCCATGACCGGACTTTCCTCACGCGGCTCACCCGCAGCTGCGTCTGGCTGGATCGCGGGCAGCTCCGCCGCGCGGAAATCGGGTTCGGGGGGTTCGATGCCTGGACCGAGCGCGTCTATGACGAGGAAGCGCGGGCGGCCGAGAAGCTCGACGCCAAGCTGAAGATCGAGCTTCACTGGCTGCAGCGCGGCGTGACGGCACGCCGCCGGCGCAATCAGGGACGGCTGGTCAAACTCCACGAGATGCGGGCGCAGCGGGCCGCGATGCTCGGCCCCGCGGGCACGGCCAAATTGGCGCTGGTCAAGGATGACGTTCGCTCGAAGACGGTGATCGAGGCCCAGGATGTCAGCAAGAGCTATGGCGACCGCCCGATCATCCGTGATTTCTCGCTTCGCGTTCAGCGCGGAGACCGGATCGGCATCGTCGGCCCGAACGGGGCGGGAAAGACGACACTGCTCAAGCTGCTGACTGGCGAAATCGAGCCGGACACCGGCAAGGTGACGCAAGCGCGGACGCTGAGCGGGATCGTGATCGACCAGCAGCGCAAGCTAATGGACCCGTCAAAGCGCGTGAAGGACGTGCTCGCCAATGGCGGCGACTGGATCGAGGTGCGCGGCTCGAAAAAGCACATCAAGGGCTATTTGAAGGAATTCCTGTTCGATCCGGCGCTGACTGACGCGCCGATCGGGTTCTTGTCGGGAGGAGAGCGCTCGCGGCTCCTGCTGGCGCGAGAATTCGCTCGCGAGGCGAACCTGCTGGTGCTCGACGAGCCGACCAACGACCTCGACTTGGAAACGCTCGATCTGCTGCAGGAAGTGATCGCTGACTACGACGGCACGGTGCTGATCGTCAGCCACGACCGCGACTTTCTCGACCGGACCGTGACGATCACGCTCGGGCTCGATGGCTCGGGCCGGGTCGATATCGTCGCCGGCGGCTACGAGGATTGGGTGCGGAAGCGATACGAGGCGCATCGTTCCCCGGCGAAGGCCGGGGCCCAGACGCGCGAAGCGCCACAAGAAAGCAAGACTGGACCCCGGCCTTCCCCGGGGAACAAGCTCTCGTACAAGGATCAGCGCGATTACGATCGCTTGCCGGGTGAGATCGATCGTCTTGTGGCCGAAGTCGCCGCTGACGAAGCCGCGCTTTCCGACCCCGACCTCTACGCCCGCGATCCAGGCCGCTTTGCCGAGCTGACCGAGCGCATCGCTCGCAACCGCGCCGAGATCGAAGCGGCTGAGTATCGCTGGCTGGAAGTCGCGGAAATGGCAGAAGCGCTCGCGCGCTAAGCCTGCAGGCGATACTGCTTCAGCAGGTCATAGAGCGTCGGGCGGCTGATCCCGAGCAGCTTCGCCGCTCCGGAAATGTTGTTATCGGACCGGCTCATCGCTTGGCGGATGGCCTTGCGATCGGCGACCTCGCGCGCGGCGCGAAGGTTGATCAGCATCGCCTCGGTGGGTGCAGCCGCGTGTGCCGACGGTAGGTCCAGGTCGGCGGCAGTCACGCTCTTCCCTTCGGCCATGATGACCGCGCGCTTGATCCGGTTTTCCAGTTCGCGAACGTTGCCTGGCCAGCTGTAGGCAGCGATCGCATCAAGGCCGTCGCTGCTCAGCGACTGGACGCCAGCGTTGAGTTCGCGGCCGAAGCGGTTGACGAAGTGTCGTGCGAGCAGGACCGCGTCGCCCGAGCGCTCGGCAAGAGACGGGATTTTCACCACGATCTCGGCCAGCCGGTAGTAGAGGTCGTCGCGGAAACGGCCGCCCGCAATCATCGCGTCCAGGTCCTGGTGAGTGGCGCAGACGATACGCGTGTCGACCGAGATCGGCTGGCGTCCGCCGATCCGCTCGATCACGCGCTCCTGGAGGAAGCGCAGCAGCTTGACCTGGAGCGGTAGCGGGATGTCCCCGACTTCGTCGAGGAAGAGGGTGCCGCCCTCGGCAAGCTCGATCTTGCCGACGTTCGATTTGACCGCCCCGGTGAATGCTCCGCGCTCGTAGCCGAACAGCTCTGCCTCGAGCAGATTCTCCGGGATCGCCGCGCAGTTGATGGCGACGAACGCGCCCTTGCGCCCGCTCTTCTCGTGCACCGCGCGGGCAAGCAGCTCCTTGCCGGTGCCGCTGGCGCCCAGAAGCATCACCGACACATCGGCAGAAGCGACCCGTTCGATGGTCTTGGCGACCTTCTGCATCTCGGGCGCGGAGGTGATGATCGAGCCGAGGACAGTCGCTCCCGCCCCACTTTCGAGCCGCCGATTCTCTTCCTCGATGTCGTGAAGATGAAAGGCGCGGGCCACGATCAGGCCGAGCTCGTCGATGTCGACCGGCTTTTTGTAAAAGTCATAGGCGCCCATTCCGACCGCCCTGGTCGCGCTCTCTCGGGCCCCGTGGCCCGTGGCGACGATCACCTTGGTGTCTGGTTTCAGCCGGAGGATCTCGGCGAGGGTGGCGAAGCCTTCGTCGGTGCCGTCGGGATCCGGCGGCAACCCGAGATCAAGGGTCACGACGGCGGGTTCATGGGCGCGCAACGCGTCGATCGCGCTCGCGCGGTCACCGGCGCAGACGACCTCATAGCCGTCATAGGCCCATTTGAGCTGGCGCTGCAGGCCTTCGTCGTCCTCCACGACGAGGAGGACCCGGGCGGGGCTGGTCTCGGTCATGCACGTTTCCTTGGTTGTTCGGCTTCGGGTTCGGCGGCCGGAAGAGTGATGGTGAAGGTCGTGCCGCGTCCGGGGCGGCTGTCGACCCCAAGGCGTCCGCCCATCGCGCTGATCAGCGAGCGCGCCTCGAACGCGCCGATACCGAAGCCGCCGGGTTTGGTTGACGCGAACGGCTGGAACAGGCGGTTGCGGATGAAATCGCCGTCCATGCCGACACCCTTGTCGGCGATGGCGATCGAAACGCTCTCTGCCTCCTTCGCGACGCGGACGCTCACCGGTTCCCCGCTGCTCGCGTCGAGTGCGTTCTGAAGCAGGTGCACCACCGCTTGCTCGAGCGCATTGGCGTCGACCAGCGCGGCGACTCCGGCATCGCCAAGCAGGGTGACTTCGCGGTCACGGCGTTTGGAGGCAATCGCCGAGGTCAGAATCGGACGCAGCGGCTGCGCCTCGATGCGCTCGACCCGGCCGGGCGAATGGGGCGCCAGCCTTGCCAGAAGCTCGTTCATCTTGCCGACCGACGACTTCAGCGTCGCAACCATGTCGGCACGGAACTCCGGGTTGTCGGCGTGGCGCTCGGCGTTGCGGGAGAGCAGCGACAGCTGGCTGACGAGATTCTTCACGTCATGAAGGATGAAGGCGAAGCGCCGGTTGAATTCCTCGAACCGCTGGGCCTGGCTGAGCGCCTCCTGCCCGAGGGCCTCGGCGAGCGAGCTCGCCGCCTGGTGGCCGGCGGTCCGCAGCAGGTCAAAGTCCTCCCAATCGAGCTGGCGACGGTAATCCGGCGCCGCGAGCACGACGAGGCCGACAAGGCGGCCTTGGTGGAGCAAAGGGATACCGGCCCAGGCGGCATGCTCATCGACGAGCCACTGAGGCATTGTGAGGGCCTTCATCTCGGCCTTGGCCCACCCGCCCCGGACTGCCTCGAACTCGATGACGCTGCCGTGCGTCTCGAGCTCGGCCCAGAAGTGCCGCGAATCCTCGAAGGTATCGGGCGGCGGACCATCGCCCGGCCAGTCGTTGGCGCTGGCCACGACAAGCCGTCCTCCATCGTCGCCCACGAGCAGCATTCCGCCCGGAGCGTCGACGATGTCGGCGAACGCCTTCACGATTCGCTCGCTGAGCGGCGGCGCATCGGGGCCGGCGCGACCGAGCGTTTCGGTGAAGCGCAGCCACTCGGTGCGATAATCGTATCGGTGCTCGAAGAGATGCTTGGCAAGCTTCAGCTTGACCCAGCCGCGCGCGCGCGCGCTCGGGATCAGCACCATCGCTCCAACGGTCATCACCGCCAGTGCGCCGACCATCAGCCCCGCCGACCAATCGACCCCGGTGCCGCGCAAAGCCGTGGCGAGGATCGCCATCAGGGCGAAGTAAGCGCAGATCGCAAGCAAGGAGAGCGATTGGAACGTGGCCGCGCGAGACAGGCGGACCCGCCAAGCGCCTTCGCCGCGCGTCCCGAGGGCGAACAGCGGCGCGGCGAGCGCGACTGCCAGCCCGCGCCATTCGAGCAGCCGGCGCCCGCCCGACGAGCCGAGGTAGAGGCTGGTGTACAGGTTGAGGTCGTAGATCCAGATGAGCGCGAGGCCGAGCATCGCGAAGCGGATGTTTGAACGGCTTGCAGGGGCGGCCTGTCCATAGACGTTGTGGACGAGGACGAGGGCTCCGGCGGCGGTCGTGATGCGAAGAACCAGTCCGGTGGCGGCGATCGTCGCGCTCGGGCTGAAGAGTTGCAGAATGGCCCCGATCAACTGAAGCCCGATCACGCCCGCGACCGCGGCATAGACGAGCCGGATACCGTGTTGCCGCTCCTCATCGCTTGCTGCCGAGAGGCTGTAGAGCAGGCTGACCCAGAGGAGGTTGCGGGCGCTTTCGGCAAATCCGAGCACTGGCTCGCCCGGCACGACTGCGCCGAGCCACGCCCAGCAGGCGGTCAGGGCGAACGCACCGGCAAGGAGGCGCTGGGCGGGCTGGCGCGCCGCTTCGCTCAGGCGCCAGATGGCGAGCGCAGCAAAGCAGGCCGCCGCCAGCGCGTGGCTCCAGAATGTGATCAGCGCCGCCATGCGCCGCCCGATGTCAATCCAGCCGACATGGGCGAGGGGTGTCGCTAAACTTTACAAAGAAGTCGTGAACGCGAAAGAAATCAGCGCTTTTTCAAGACATCCAGCGCTGCGACGGTCATCGCCTCGGTTGCGGTGGAGATGACCGCATCCGCATCGGGTGCCCACAGCGAGCTGTGCAGCGCGGGAAGCTTCAGCGTGTCGCCGTTGACCGCAGCCCACTTCTCCTTAGGTACTCCGCCGACCCAGAAAATGACGCTCTGCTTCGACTTGTCGGCGAGCCAGAAGCGACTGAAATCCTCGCTGGCCATGATCGGCTTGGTCTCGACCACCCGGGCTTGGCCAAAATGCGAACCGAACAGCTGCAGCAAATGCGCCGACAACTCGGGCGTGTTGAAGGTAGCGTCGGCTGACGGCTGTTCTATTTCGACCGTCGGCATCCTGTCGTCAGGCATGCCTGCCGCGATCGCCTCGCCGCGCACGATCCGGCGGATGCCGTCGAGCAGCAGCTTGCGCGTCTCTGGAGTGTAGCTCCTGACGGTCAGCGCGAGCTTGGCATCGTCGCCGATGATGTTGCTCTTGGTCCCCGCGTGGAAGCTGCCGACGGTGACCACCGCCGGCTGCTGCGGATCGTTCTCGCGGCTGACGAGCGTCTGCAGCGCCATCACGATCCGCGAAGCAAGGACGATCGGGTCCTTGGTATTCTGTGGATAGGCGCCGTGGCCGCCGACCCCCTTTACGTCGATGTTGACGGTGTCGACATTGGCGAGCGCGAAGCCGTTGGTGACGCCGATCACGCCGGCGGGCAGCGACGCGCTGTCATGGAAGGCGATCATCACGTCGGGCTTGGGAAAGCGCGTGAATAAACCGTCATCGAGCATTGCCTGAGCCCCGATCACGCGCTCTTCACCGGGCTGGAGAATCATCACAAGGGTTCCGGACCACTGGTCCTTCATCGCCGCGAGACGTCGCGCAGTACCGAGCCAGGTCGCGATGTGCGTGTCGTGGCCACAAGCATGCATCACCGGCGTGTCGGTGCCGTCCGGGAGCTTGCCCATCGCGTGTGATGCGAAGGCCAGCCCGGTCTGCTCCTTGACGGGCAGCGCGTCCATGTCGGCGCGGAGCAGCAGCACCGGTCCCGGCCCGTTCTTCATCACCGCGACGACGCCGGTCTTGCCGACATGCTCGGTCACCTGGAAGCCGAGCTCGCGCATCTTCGGGGCGAGCAGCGCCGGCGTCCGCACCTCCTGCATCGACAGTTCCGGATACTCGTGGATGTCGCGGTACAGAGCCATCAACATCGGCATATCGGTGCGGATCGATTCCTGCAGCGGAGCGGCGGTCGCGGGGCTTGAGACGGGCGCGGTCATAAGAATGGCGGCGGCAAGCCATAGCATGTTCTTCAAGTCGATGCTCCTTGGGGGACCAGCTCCATCACGTCGAGCTGCGATTCGAAATGGGGCGCGGGCATGATCAGCCGCCAGCGATTGGGGCCGATCCGTTCGATATAGTCGGCGACATCGCGCTGCTGGTCCTGGCCATATTGGAGCGCTCGTTGTTCGTCGGCGAAGACAAGCGTGCCGAGAAACACGTTGCGGATGGCGTCACCGGGAAAGATCAGACCGAGATAGCGCTGCGGTCCGCTCAGCTTGCCGAGCCGCTGCAGCGCATGCTCCTGCTTAACCCGGCAGGTGAAGCCCGAATAAGTGACGTAATCGAGGTTGCCCGGGTCCTTGGCGCCGAGCTTGATCACGCGGCAGCGGTACATTCCATTCGGGATAGCGGGACCGGCGAGCGCCGCATCGGGATCGAGGAGCGCGCCCTCGCGATCGATCTCCGCCCCGTGCCCGGACTTGCGCGCGGCGGCGAGGCCGTTCTCGAACGACTTGCGCCAGTCACGCAAGCGCACGCGGTCGTTCTCGCTGATCACTTCCTTGTAGGCGGTGGTGTAACGCGGGATCAGTCCCGACGGCTGTTCGATGACGGTGCAGCCGGCGGTCAGGACAGTGAGTGCGAGAAGAGGGGCCAGACGCATTCGGACGCGAGCTTAGGCGGCGGTCCAGCCTCCGTCCATGCTGAGGTTGGCGCCGGTGATCGACTTCGCCTCCTCGCGACAGAGGAAGAGAGAGAGCGCGGCGACTTCCTCGGGGGTGACGAAACGTTTTGTCGGCTGCGCGGCGAGCAGGACGTCGTTCATCACTTGCTCGCGCGTCAGGCCGCGAGTCTTCATCGTGTCGGGGATCTGCTTCTCCACCAGCGGGGTCCACACATAGCCGGGCGAGATGCAGTTGACGGT